>JBEGUP010000120.1:0-5695 GCA_041178825.1 Pseudomonadota bacterium
TAAAACGGCTATTTAAACTGCTCTGTTTTTAGCAAGCCAGCCGTTCACCACGCTAACGGTGTGGTCAACACTGGCATTTTGCATGCCCAACTGTGCAGCAAAAGTTTGAACAATCATATCAACACGCTCGATGTGCGTAGCACCAGCAGCCAAAGCGCGTGCGGCTGATGAAGGTTTGGCCAATCCCTCTGCAGCGGTGGCGTATTTGTCAAACGGCACGAGGTCGTCTGGCGATGCGCCCATTGTTACGCATAACTTTGCCACCCATTCGTAAACGTCTTTAGATTGCGCAACATCCGCTGATGTCTGACCCAAAACTGCGTCTTTGATCGGGCGCATGCCCTCAGCTTGAATACAGCGGTAATTGCCAGTCAGCAACATGCTCCACTTTGCCAAGGGCACAAACAAAGAGTCGAACACTTTGAGTTTGACGGGCAGCTCCAAAGCTTCGCCGTTGTGCATGTAGCGTACGGCTTCGATGTCATCTTCTAGCCGCTGCAAAATTTGTGTATGCTTTTCAGACTCAAATCGTGCGACTTTAAAGTTTGTCGGCAGTGCGACTTGCAGTACGTTAACTGGCTCGTCAACAGGTCTGAACGCTTGCGGATCAGGGCTTGACAATGTCATGCATGCTGGATCAAAAGCGTCCCACACATCGGCCTGCGCGTAGGCGGCTCGGAAACTCATCAAATCAATCGCGGACTTGTTTAAACCATTCTGACCGACTAATCGTGCCAAATATGGCAATGGGGGCATGTTCATAATTGGCATGCAAGGCAGCTTAGCCAGTGCGATTTGCTGCATCAATTCACGAATGCCGTCTTGCCGATATTGCGGCTCTTGCATGGCTAGCACGACCAAATCAAAGGCGGTCAAATCTGTCACTTGTTGGGGTGTACATGCTGTCAAGCTGCCCTTTAGCGCTTTAGATTCAACCTCGACCAAACCGTTCAAACCAATATCGCGACGACCTTTGATAGGTAAGCGTACGCGAATGCCTTCTGCATTAATCAATGCTGCTGTTGCTGTGCGACACGTCATTGTCACGCGATGCCCAGCAGCAACACATTTGATTGCTAAGAGCGCCCCGTAGGACGCCCCCAAAATTAAGATGTTTAAATTAGAAGGTATGGAAATATTGCTCATGCACTAATGATACGGGCAAATAAGTAAAAAATCTTTTAGTCTTATATAAGACATAAGATATTAGACCTATTATTTTAAACAAAATTGACTACGGTCAAAAATTGCCTCCGCTTCAAGTACGAAAATTTCACGCTGCGTTTTATCATTTCATAATGTGACTATTTATATCTTCACACGAGCATTTTGCCGTTGCTGCCCAAAACGCCTAACTCAACGAAGTGTGATCCAACAAAGGGAGAGCCTTGAGGGAAATCAACCGAAAATCCTCCTAAATCAATCTTTGGCAATGTGGCGATGGCAGTTCTAAGCTTTGCACGCGTCAACTCCCCGCGACCCACTCGTTCTAGTGCCGCCATCATGACTCGCATGTTCATGTAAGCCTCCAGTCCGGTGCCTGAAAATTCAGTGATACCACCCTCTCGCATGGCGGCTTGGTATTCGCGCACGATTGGCATTTTCCAGCTGTTCACATTCGGCAACACTGACGTTAACGCCATGCCAGAGCCTGCAGCCTCAATCATTCCCAAAGTAGCCGCGTTATTGGGCGTACCAACGCAAGTTTGTAAAGCGACAATACTACTATCAGCAAGCATTGCTTTAACGTTTTCGACGCTGCGTGATGGTACATAAGCGTCGTCCATCATTTGAAATTTTAATTTTCTCCCGTTGACACCATCGCGTGCGTTGATTTGCGACATCACTAAATCTGATTAAACAGTGCGCTGTACACGCAGTACTTTTGGCCAATCTAAGTGGAAGAATTCACCACGCGGTTTGTCGGTGCGCTCGTAGGTGTGAGCACCGAAGTAATCACGCTGGCCTTGCAATAAATTAGCGGGTAGGTTAGCACTACGGTAACCATCAAAATACGCCAAAGCAGAGCCAAAAGCTGGTACAGCGATGCCATGCTGCACGGCCAATGAAATAACTTTACGCCAGTTGTTTTGCGAATCGTGCAGAGCATTCGTGAAATAGCTGTCCAGCATCAAGTTTTTCAAATCTGGCTGGGTGTTGTAAGCGTCGGTGATTTTTTGCAAAAACCGAGCACGAATGATGCAACCGCCGCGCCAGATTTGGGCGATGGTCGCAAAGTTCAGCGTCCATTTGTATTCTTTCTCAGCTTCTTTCATGAGCTGAAAACCCTGTGCGTAGGCGCAGATTTTGGAGCAATACAGCGCGTCATGAATGGCGGCGATGATGCCTTCGCGGTCAGTTTCAGCGGGTAATTGTGGCCCTTTGAGGATTTGACTGGCAGCGACGCGCTCGGCTTTAAGAGCTGACAGAGCGCGTGCAAAGACGGCTTCGGCAATTGCGTTGGCGGGTGCGCCTAGCTCTAACGCGTTGGCAGCCGTCCACATGCCGGTGCCTTTTTGCCCTGCGGTGTCCAGCACTTTATCGACCAAGTAGGTTTGCCCGCTGGCGTCTTCTGGGTCTTTTTGCTGCAAAATGTCTGCAGTGATTTCGACGAGGAAGCTGGATAAAGTACCCTCACCTTTGTTATTCCACGTTTCAAAGACTTTCCCAATCTCGCCCGCGCTCATACCCAACATGTTTTTCATCAAGGCATAGGCTTCGCAAATGAGCTGCATGTCAATGTATTCAATGCCGTTGTGCACCATTTTGACGTAGTGGCCAGCACCGTCGGGGCCAATGTGCGCCGTGCATGGTACGCCACCGATCAGTGGGTTTCCTGGGGTTGCACCTTCTAGCTGCGCGCCAGTGACAGGATCAACTTTAGCGGCAATATCGCGCCAAATCGGCTCTAACGATGCCCAAGCTTTGGCGGAACCACCTGGCATCAACGACGGGCCAAACCGCGCGCCTGTTTCACCACCTGAAACTCCCGAGCCGATGAAGGCAAACCCTTTGGCGCTCAACTCTTTTTCACGGCGAATAGTGTCGCCCCACAAAGCGTTACCACCGTCGATGATGATGTCATCAGCCTCTAAATACGGAAGCAACATCGCTATTGTGTCGTCTGTGGCTTTTCCAGCTTTGACCAGCAAAATGATCTTTCGTGGGCGTTTGATACTTTGCACAAATTCGGCAATATCGGTATGTCCCGTCAAACGTGGTGCAGCGGGTTCGCTGGCTTTGCAATGGGTAATAAAGTCGTTGGTACGCTCTGGGTTGCGGTTAAAAACGGATATGTTGTAGCCGTGATCAGCGATATTCAGCGCTAAGTTTTGGCCCATAACAGCCAAGCCCACCAATCCGATGTCTGAGCCAATGTCTGAAGATGCATTCATGGATGTTGTCATGTGAAATATTATTGTTAAATTATGGCGCGAATTGCACAGTTATTTATGCTGCTAATTGTGCCGTTAAATGTGCCATTATGATAGGCGCTTTAGAAGTCAAATCTAGCTGGAAAATAAGTCAAATACTTTATGCCTAACACTATAAACAACCATTTTGTGCCTTGGTTTCGGTCCGTTGCGCCGTATATTCATATGCACAGAGGAAAAACCTTTGTGGTTGGCATTGCTGGAGAAGCAATTGCAGCTGGCAAATTACAGAATTTAGCGCAAGATTTGGCGTTGATTCAGAGCATGGGTGTCAAAGTCGTTTTGGTGCATGGCTTTAGACCACAAGTCAACGAACAACTGATGGCAAAAGGTCATACGCCACGTTACTCGCATGGTATGCGCATTACCGACGAAGTAGCATTGGACTGCGCCCAAGAAGCTGCAGGGCAATTACGTTATGAAATTGAAGCTGCATTTAGCCAAGGGCTGCCTAATACGCCTATGGCTGGCTCTACTGTTAGGGTAATTTCAGGCAACTTCATTACCGCACGACCTGTGGGTATCGTCGATGGCGTAGATTTTCAACACTCTGGCTTGGTTCGCAAAGTTGATACTGCAGGCATTACCCAAACACTAGCGTTTGGGTCAATGGTGTTGCTCTCGCCATTTGGATTTTCACCGACTGGAGAAGCCTTTAACCTGACCATGGAAGAAGTGGCAACGTCGGTTGCGATTGCTTTGCAAGCTGATAAATTGATTTTTATGAGTGAAGTTCCAGGCATCAGAATGCAAGCCCATGAGCCAGCTGGAGATGACAACCCGATTGACACGGAACTGCCACTGGCTGCGGCAAAAGCATTGTTGGCTGATTTACCTTCGGCAAGTCAACCTTCTGACACGGCATTTTATTTACAGCATTGTGTTAAAGCATGTGAAGAAGGTGTGGAGCGTAGCCATATATTGCCGTTTGATGTTGACGGCGCATTGCTCTTAGAAATCTATGTTCACGATGGTATTGGCACGATGGTTGTGGATGAAAAGCTAGAGAGCTTGCGTGAAGCTACAGCGGATGACGTCAGTGGTATTTTGCAATTGATTGAGCCGTTTGAGAAAGATGGCACTCTGGTTAAGCGCAGCCCCACCGAAATTGAACGTGACGCCAGCAACTACAGCATCATCGAGCACGATGGAGTTATCTTTGCCTGCGCAGCGCTGTACCCTTACCCAGAATCAAGAACCGCCGAAATGGCAGCGCTAACTGTTTCACCGCATGTGCAAGGTCATGGCGATGGTGAGCGGGTGCTCAAACGCATTGAGCACCGCGCCAAAGCAGCTGGTTTAGAAAGTATTTTTGTACTAACCACGCGCACCACCCACTGGTTTTTAAAGCGCGGCTTCAAACTGGTTGACCCAGATTGGCTCCCAGAGGCTCGCAAACGCAAGTACAACTGGGATAGGAAGAGCCAAGTTTTGGTGAAGAAGGTGAGCTAAAAGCAGAGCTACCCCGCCCTTTGGGCACCCCTTCTAAAGAAGGGGAATGAATACCAAAGGCAGAAAGTTCCCCTTCATTTGAAGGGGTGGCGCGTAGCGACGGGGTAGTAGGCAGTTAAGCCAAACAATCCTGCGGAATCTCATCCACGGGCTTAGCACCTGTCATGATGGCCACCGTGTCAGACATGCTGATTTTCTTAGGGTTCACCACCGCGGCACGTTTACCCAAACGCTGGATATGAATGCGGTCTGCCACTTCAAATACATGCGGCATGTTGTGGCTGATCAAAATCACGGGTAAGCCTTTATCTCGCACACGGCGAATCAGCTCCAGTACCATGTTACCTTCTTTGACGCCCAGAGCAGCCGTTGGTTCGTCCATGATGACCACATGCTGAGCAAATGCCGCACTGCGCGCCACGGCAACGCCCTGTCGCTGGCCACCCGACAAAGTTTCCACCGCTTGCGTCATAGAGCGAATACCAATTTTCAGCTCGTTCATGTGGCGAACAGCTTCTTTCAGCATGCTGGGTTTGTCAATCAAACGAAAAACTTTGCCCAAAATGCCTGGACGCAGGGTTTCACGCCCTAAAAACAAATTCTCGGCAATGCTCATTGCAGGCGCAACCGCCAAATCCTGATAAACCGTTTCAATGCCAGCCCGTCGGGCATCAATCGGCGAGCGGAAATGCACAGGTTTGCCATCTAACAACATCTCGCCAGAATCAGGCGTGACTGCACCAGACAAAACTTTAATAAGCGATGATTTTCCAGCGCCATTGTCGCCAATGACCGCCAAAATCTCGCCT
>JBEGUP010000121.1:0-5674 GCA_041178825.1 Pseudomonadota bacterium
TCATAGGCGTTGTTCCAGCGTGGCAGGCTGTTCCAACCACCTCGCAGGCGTAGCGCACACTGCCGTTGATGGAGGTGACGATGCCAAGGGGAATATTTAGCTCATTCAGTACGGGTCCTTGTTCAATGTGTACTTCAACAAAGCCTAAGTAGTCTTCTGCTTGTCTTTTTATTTTTGGAATGTCATCCACACACAAACCGGCATGCTGCATGGCTTGCCGCATGGTGATGCCGTCGGCGTCTTGTTGGTCCAGCCAGGCCGGGTCGTACTGTCCAATCAACGCGCCCGAGCCCAAGAACGTCGCCTTGTAGCGCTGGCCTTCTTCTTCAGAAAAACCAACCACTTCGATATGAAAGGGCAGCCGTTTGTTTTGTCGCTTTAGCTCACGCACACAAGCCATAGGTACAAAAATACCGAGGCGGCCATCGTACTTGCCGCCATTACGCACCGTGTCGTAGTGGCTGCCGGTAAGTAATGTTTTTGCGGCGCTGCTGGACGCATGGTATTTTCCGACCACATTTCCCACTGCGTCAATGCTGACCTCGTCAAATCCGCAATCGTGCATCCAATGTGAAATACGCTGTGCACAAGCACGGTGTGCGTCGGTCAAGTAGGTCACGGTCAATTGCCCCAACTCGGCATAGCCGGGGTCGGTGTGTGCGCTCAGCTTCTCCTGCCAATCCCACACGTCGTTGCCTAAGTTTGGAGTGATGCCGAATTTATCGTTCAGGCGAATTTCCGCGATACGATAAATCTGACGCAAGCACTCCTGTAGTTCAAATTGTGGGTGGCTGTGCAAGCGGCGCTCAAACGTTTGCAAGATGGTGGATTTGGATAAACCTACTCCTCTCGCGCCACGCACAGCCAAAATGAATGGGAAACCAAACTTGGCTTGGTAGGTGGCATTGAGTTCGGCAATTTTGGTCAACTCGGCTGGGGTGCATTGGGTTAAACCAGCTTTGGATTGTTCGTTCGTTGATTCCGTAGTGAGCGTCTGGCTTTGCATGGCTTTGCCTGCTAGCTCGGGATGTGCGCGTATCAAACCTTTTTTAGCGTCCAAACCCGCCGCTTCCAGTACCTGTACCAAGCTGTATTTCAAATGGGCCAACGAACGAAATGGTCGTTGCACCAAGGCTCTCTCACCGATCCATGGCGAGTGTTCGTACACGCCGTCCAGCATCTGCGTGGCTTCAGCTGATGATGCGTTGTTGAGTGCTTGCAAAGTTAAAGTCGTCATGTCAGATGTTCTGCTCAGGGTCATACTTTTAGTTGAAACGGATGTGTTTGTTTCCAATGCTGTGCTATATCCAAACGACGGCAAATCCACACATGGTTGTGCGCCTGCACATAGTCCAAGAACTTTTGCAGAGACTTCATGCGACCTGGTCGCCCTAGCAGGCGGCAATGCATGCCTATGCTCATCATTTTGGGCGCATTCAAACCTTGCGGGTCACCTTCGGCGTACAACACGTCAAAACTGTCTTTGAGGTAGGTGAAAAAATCATCACCCTGTGCAAAACCTTGCGCAGATGCAAAGCGCATGTCGTTGGTGTCCAGCGTGTAGGGCACGATGAGTTGGGGCACAACTTCACCATCGGTTTTTTGCACCTTCATCCAAAAAGGAAGGTCGTCACCGTAGTAATCACTGTCGTATTCAAAACCACCGTAATCAGCCACCAAGCGCCGCGTGTTGGGGCTGTCGCGTCCTGTGTACCAGCCCAGTGGACGCTCACCAGTCAGCTGGCTGATGATGTCCATACCTACACGCATGTGTTCGCGTTCAATCGTTTCATCGACGTTTTGGTAGCTGATCCAACGCCAGCCATGACAAGCAATCTCATGCCCCAATTCTTTGAAAGCGGCAGTCAATTCAGGATGGCGCTGTAGTGCCATGCTGACGCCAAACACGGTCAAAGGCAGGCCACGCGCTTCAAATTCCCGCAAAAGTCGCCATACGCCTGCACGAGAGCCGTATTCATAAATGCTCTCCATGCTTTGATGGCGCGCAGTGAAGGCGCTGGCGTTGAACATCTCGGACAAAAACTGCTCTGAAGCTACGTCCCCATGCAAAACAGAGTTCTCACCGCCTTCTTCGTAATTGAGGACGAATTGCAGCGCAATGCGCGAAGCATTCGGCCAGGCAGCATGTGGCATGTCGCGCCCATAGCCAATCAGATCGCGTGGGTAGGGTTGTGTGCTGTCGTAGATCATTTGATGAGCACCTCAGTCCTTCAAGTCCAAACCTGCCAATACGCTTTGTAAATGCGCTTGCATCAGCTGTTTGGCCAAAGCCACGTTTTGGTCCGCTATGGCTTGCAAAATATCGACGTGCTCATTGTGCGAATGGCCTGCTGCATGTTCTGACTGATATAACAATGTAATCAGCGAACAGCGAGAGATCAAATCCTGTAACGATTGCGCCAACACTTCATTGTCCAGCAGCTCAGCCATCAAGACGTGAAAGTCACCCAGCAGCTCCGTCCGGTTGGCTGCATCAGTGCCATGCACAGCAGCTGCTTCAACTTTGATGTGTGCACGCAGTATTTTGATTTTTTGCGGCGTGATTCCGGCTATCAGCGATTCCAACATCGCCGATTCCAAAATCATACGTACTGCAAACACCTCGCGTGCTTCTTTACTGGAAGGAGCCGCCACAAATGCGCCACGCGCTTGCTCAATTCGTATCAGATGCTTTTGAGACAATTGATACAACGCTTGACGCACAAGCGTGCGCGAAACACCAAATTGATCCGCGATTTGCTGCTCTTTAAGCTTTTCACCCGGTTGCAGGCGATGCTCAATAATAGCTTTGGTCAAGGCTTGAACAATATGATCAGTGCTGGACACGCCCTTGTCCGAAGATGATGCATTTGTTGATTCGCGAGGAAAGATTAGCAATTTAGCAGAAGTCATGGCAAAATTGTATACACTTTTTGTTAATTTAGGAAAAATAAATGGGACTTTCCACACACGTTCTAGACACCATGCATGGCTGCCCAGCAGCAGGAATGACCGTCAAACTGTACGCGACAGTGCTTGATGGATCACAAGCTACTTTGGTAAAAGCATTCAACTTGAACGCAGATGGCCGTAACCCAGATGGACTTTTGTTTGACCATGACAGTTTGAAGGTAGGTACATATCGCTTGGTTTTTGACGTGGCCGCCTATTTCCAATCTATTGGTGTGTCATTGCCTGAGCCCAATTTCTTAAACCTTGTGAGTCTTGATTTTGGCATTGCCCATGCAGACGAACATTACCATGTGCCTTTGTTAGTCAGCCCTTGGAGTTATTCAACTTATCGTGGGTCGTGAGATTTAAACTTTCAATAGGGTAAGATGACTAGATAAACGCGTAGTTGCTAGTTTATTTTGCAATTCTGCGGCTAGTTCTCCATGAAAATACCAAAGATTTTATTAGTAGTGTGTTGTCTTAGTCTTTTGGGTTGTGAGCCATTAGATTTTGGGCCACAAAAAACAATAAGTGATTTTTACACTGACTTTGAAAAGGGGTGTAAAGGAGAATACTTCATCAATAAATTGAATGAATTCGATGCTAAAAGTGCTTGCGACTGCATGATGAAAGAGGTGAAAAATCGTTGGAAATCTTTAGGCGAACTCCAAGATGCACTTAGTAAAGAAGACCGGATTCCTAGAGGTTATACAGATTTTATGCGCGGCGCTTCAAGAATCACATATAAAACATGTAAGAGTTGAAATATCTGACAAAAAGCATCCAGATTCTGTAAATCACTCGCATTTAAGAAAAAATATGCTTACTCACAGTAGAATTCAATCGTAGTCTCCGTATTTATTGCCTAAAGAGCTATAAAAAATATAGCAATTTATGGTGTGGTTTGCCAAGAAACATCTATTTTTCGATGGCTCGCTACGCAATCCCTCAGGTATAAATTAATTAAACTTTGGTAGGGAATGTTGACATCTTCAGCCATTTTTTTAAAGTATCCGACAACATCTTCACTCAGCCGCATGGTGACGGGTTTTTTGAGTTTGGACGCGTATGGGTTATTGCGTGATGTGAGTTTGGAAAGATCGTATTCAGCTTTCATCTTTTGTTCCCTTGATAGTGTTTAGACTCGCTTTTAGTGGCTTTCCGTGCAGATATGATCCGAATCGTTGAGCCTAGATCTCGCTCACAATGACAAACCATCAATAAACTGGCTTCGTCGCTGAAACCTAGCATCAAAAATCTGTCTTCTGAATCAGAGTTTTCTTCATCAAAAAACTGTATGGCAAATTCGTCATAAAACACCGACTGCGCAGAATCAAAAAGAAACGCCGTGTTTTTTGATGTTGGATGCTGCTTTTTTCGCGTCCCATTCGAATTTAATCATAAATACATTGTATTTACAAAATGTAGCGTTGTCAAATCACTTTCACTGGTGGATGGGATATGAGGTTGAATTCATTACAAAACTGTATACACTTAAACCTATGGAATCATATTTACTAGACTGGGCAAATCTGTTGCTGCGCTGGGTGCATGTCATCACGGCGATTGCGTGGGTGGGGTCGTCCTTTTACTTTGTGTTTTTAGACAACAACCTGTTGCGTCCCAAGTCGCCAGATTTGCTGGAAAAAGGCGTCGATGGGGCAATGTGGGCCGTGCACGGTGGTGGCTTTTACAATCCGCAAAAGTACATGATTGCGCCTAAAACCATACACAGCAAACTTCACTGGTTTTATTGGGAAAGCTACAGCACATGGCTGACAGGGTTTGCGCTTTTTACGGTGCTTTATTTGTACAACGCATCCACTTATTTAATTGATAAATCGCTGATGAACTGGTCGCCTGGCGCGGCAGTTGGCGTTGCTTTGTCGTTTTTAGTGGTGTTTTGGATGGTTTACGATGCAGTTTGTCAGTTGTTCGGCTTTCGCAAAAACGGCGAATTGATTGTAGGCATTGTCATGCTGTGCGTGGTGACGTTTGCTTCTTGGTTAGCGTGTCAGTGGTTTGCGGGTCGAGCTGCATTTTTACTGGTCGGCGCAGGAATGCAAACTACCCAAACTGCTGGCTTAGCTCTTGCAACAGATTTGGCGGACGCAAAAAATCGTCCCCGTGTGGTTGCCATGATGTACGTCATGCTGCTCTTTGGTATGGTTTTAAGCGGTGTGATGTTTAGCATCTTCCTAGATCCGTTTAGCCCGATTCAGTTAATTAAGGTGATTCAGGGAGTTGCACTCATTACTTTATTACTCAATTTATTTGCCTTGTGGAAGCAAGAAGCAAGGCAGCCTAAAAATACTGCGCCATCTATTGTTCAGCCTAAGTTCTCACAAAGTTGGAGTGAGTTCATTAAGGCGCCACAGGTTCGTCGCTTCCTCATCATGCTTGGTCTTGGAACCACTGCCTTTAGCATGCAAGACATTATCTTGGAGCCGTATGGCGGAGAAATACTCTTATTGGATGTATCTGCCACCAGCTTTTTGACTGCGCTGATTGCCTGCGGATCTTTACTGGCATTTACGCTATCTGCACGCTGGCTAAGCAAGGGCTATAACGCCTACAGAATCTCTGCAGCCGGTCTCCTACTTGGGCTAATTGCCTTCTCTATGGTGATATTTTCAGAGCCATTAGGTTCACCCAATCTCTTTAGATTAGGCGCACTTCTGATCGGATTTGGTGGAGGATTATTTGCAGTGAGTACGCTCAC
>JBEGUP010000122.1:0-5622 GCA_041178825.1 Pseudomonadota bacterium
GATGCGCAAACCCGCTCTAAAACCAGCATCAATGACTTGTTACGTGACTAATTTTGATTTTTAATAATTTTATTGAAATTTAAATAACTCAAAAAGGCCACCCCATGAGCGCAATGAAACGAATTTTAGAACTGATGGTCAGCAAACACGCCTCAGACGTTTATTTGTCAGCAAACGCGGTGGCGCTGATCAAAATCAACGGCACCAGCGTGTCGTTTAATAACCAAGTTCTAGGTGCGACCACGCCGTTGAACTTGCTTTCTGAAATCGTCACCAGCGCACAAATTGAAGAGCTCAAAGAAACGGGCGAGCTGAACATGTCTATCCAGATGCCGGAACTGGGCAACTTCCGTATCAGCGCCATGCGCCAACGGGGCAGCTATGCGGTGGTGATTCGCTACATTCCGCTGGTAATTCCACCATTTGATACCTTACATTTACCCGTACAACTCACCCATTTAGTCATGGCCAAACTGGGTCTGGTCTTGATGGTTGGTTCAACGGGCTCTGGCAAAAGCACTACGTTGGCGTCGTTGTTAGATTACCGTAACGAGCGTATCACCGGGCATATTTTGACGGTTGAAGATCCGATTGAATACCTGTTTACCTCTAGACGCAGTGTTGTGAATCAGCGTGAAGTGGGTAATGACACCTTAACGCTGCAAACAGCACTCAAAAACGGCCTACGACAAGCGCCCGACGTGTTTTTCATTGGTGAGATTCGTGACCGCGAAACCATGACTTCGGCCATAGCCTATGCGCAAACAGGTCATTTATGCATCGCAACTCTGCATGCCAACAACAGCTACCACGCGCTCAACCGTATTTTGAGCTTCTACCCCGTGGAAGTTCGCCCGACTTTGCTCAGCGACCTGTCAACCACGCTCAAAGCTGTCATATCGCAACGTTTGATCAAGACCATTAAAAACGAACGTCGTCCCGCTGTTGAGATCATGCTGAACACACAATATGTGGCTGAAATGGTGGAAAAAGGTGATTTTTCTGGCGTTAAGGACGCCATGCAAAACTCGCTTGCAGCGGGCTCGCAAACCTTTGAGGACGATTTGGCTCGCATGATTCGTGAAGACATCATCAGCCGTGAAGAAGGCTTGGCTTACGCGGACTCGCCGACCAATTTGATCTGGCGCTTGGACAACACCGCTAAAGGCAAAGACATCATGCCCAACGCGCCTGTCGAGCCAGTTTACGAACCCGCTACTTTCGAAGAAATCACGATACATTCCATCTGATTACCGGTTATCCCTTATGCACCGCACCCTGATTCTGGCCGAACAGCTCATCGCCCGCCCCTCCGTCACCCCGCTGGATGGCGATTGTCAAAAACTGATTGCCGAGCGTCTTAGACCACTGGGTTTTGATTGCGAAACGGTAGAAAGTGGTCCGACTGACTTCAGAGTCATTAATTTATGGGCAAAAAGAGCTTCAAAGGCATCAAATAAGCCTGTATCCGGCGCATTTACTGCCTCAGCAGCTATTAAAAATATAGCAAAATCAAAATTATTGGTCTTTGCAGGCCACACAGACGTTGTCCCCACTGGGCCTTTGGAGCAGTGGGCGAGCAACCCTTTTGTCCCCTCTCACCGCGACGGTAAGTTGTACGGTCGCGGCGCGAGTGACATGAAAACCTCCATCGCCGCCTTTGTTGTCGCCGTTGAAGAATTCCTTAAAAAAAACCCTAACCCCGCGTTATCATTGGCTTTTTTACTCACCAGCGACGAAGAAGGTCCATCGGTCGACGGCACCGTCATCATGTGCGACTGGCTGACTAAGCGCGGCGAAAAGCTGGATTACTGCATCGTCGGTGAGCCCACTTCGGTCGAAAAAACCGGCGACATGATCAAAAACGGTCGCCGAGGCACCATGAGCGGCAAGTTGACCATCAAAGGCATCCAAGGTCACATTGCCTACCCTCATTTGGCGGAAAACCCGATTCACAAGTTCGCCCCAGCTATGGCAGCGTTGGTCGATGTCAAATGGGATGCTGGCAACGAATACTTCCCCGCAACGACTTGGCAAATCAGCAATATCCATGGCGGCACGGGTGCGAGCAACGTGATTCCAGGTCATGCTGTTATCGATTTCAACTTCCGTTTTTCCACGGAATCAACCCCAGAATCGCTGCAAGAGCGTTTGATTGACGTGTTGATTTCAACGGGTTTACAGCCGACCAAAGACTTCGACCTGCAATGGACAATTGGCGGCTTGCCGTTTTTGACCCGCCCCGGCGAACTGGTTCACGCCGTGCAAGCCGCCATTCGTGCTGAAACGGGCTTAGAAACCCAGCTTTCCACGACAGGCGGCACGTCAGACGGCCGTTTCATCGCCAAAATCTGCGAACAAGTCATCGAATGCGGCCCGCCGAACGCGACGATTCACAAAATCGACGAACACATCGTCGTCGCCGACATTGAGCCGTTGAAAAACATTTACCGCAAGACGATGGAAAACTTGGAAGCAGCTCTTCAAACTGAACTGCAATCTAAGTCATGACAACCGTTTTAGAAGCCACGGTCTTAGAAACGATTAAGGCGGGTGCGAAGCAACTCACTGATGCAGGCGTCGCCTTCGGCCACGGCACGGCCAACGCCTTTGACGAAGCCGCCTGGCTGGTGCTGTGGAAAATGGGTTTACCGCTAGATTCGTCACTCGATAATCCTGAAAATGACCCTGATTCAGTGGTAAATATGCCTCTATCTAGCAATTTAACTGCCTCAATAGCTACTCTTTTCATAGCAAGAATCGAAACCCGCAAACCCGCCGCCTATCTCACCCAAGAGGCATGGCTGCAAGGCATCCCTTTCTACATTGACGAACGAAGCATCGTGCCGCGCAGCTTCATTGCCGAGCTGTTGGTGGACGGCAGCTTTGACGATTGGTTAGGCTCACACACCCAAAAAATACTAGATTTATGCACAGGCAATGGCAGCTTGGCGGTGATCGCGGCGATGGCTTACCCAGAAACCACTGTCGTCGGCGCGGACATTTCGACCGACGCGCTAGCCGTCGCCAAAATCAACGTAGCCAAACACAGCTTGCAAGATCGCATCCGCTTGCTTGAATCGGACAGCTGGGCAGGTTTAAAAGATCAATCAAATCAACCACTTGTATTCGATCTCATCCTCTGCAACCCGCCCTACGTCAACAGCACCAGCATGGCCGCCCTGCCAGCTGAATACCTAGCCGAACCCGAATTGGCGCTAGCCGGCGGCGCAGACGGCATGGACTTCATCCGCGGCCTACTAGTCGCCGCTCCAGCCCACATGAGCGAACACGCCATCATGATCTTAGAGATCGGCAACGAACGCGCCTTTTTTGAAGCGGCTTTCCCAGATCTGGAGATTTTTTGGCTAGAGACCAGTGCGGGGGCTGATTCTGTGCTTTTGATCACTAAAGCAGCTTTGGAAGATGTTTTTAGCGCCTAAATTGGCATATAGCCTTCGTATTTGTTGCCTTAGCTGCTATTAAAAGTATAGTAAATTTAATTCAAATAAGATCGCTGTCATGCAAATATTTAGCAATCTCTTTCTTTACTTGTTTTTGATTTGTACCTTTGGTGGCCCTATCGTTGTTGGAGTTGCAATTAGTTTTGCTGTTATTGGTAAAGGTTTTCGCCTAATTTGGTTTTTCACATTCATACCTGTTTTGGTTATAAATTGGGGCATCCTTTATATATTGGCATCCTTTTTTGATCCTAGTGATATGTGGAAATATGCTACTGCATATATCTCCGCGTGGTTACTAGTGCCTGCTGCTCGCTTTTTCCGTCATTGGAAGTTAAGAAATGTATGACTGGTTTCGTTAAAAAATGGTTTGGTGATGCATTTGGCGAATTTCATACAAAGCTGCAAGAGTTTCATCGGTCTGGTGGTTCACTTACTGGCAATATCTCACAACCTACAGCTTACGGGTAGCAATAAATACAGATTAAATATCTCATTTGAGATACAATATTCTGATAAACCAAGGAAAATACTATGTCAGCGACTACATCCATGCTGCACGTCCGTGTAGATGACGACATCAAAGCTCAAGCTTCGCAGATGCTGGCAGCTGTTGGGATGACTATGTCTGAGGCTGTGAGACTGTTTTTGCACCGCGTCGTCGCAGAGCAAGCTTACCCGCTGGAACTGAAAGTGCCCAATGCAGCAACCCGTGCGGCTATGCTGGAAGCGGACGAATTGGTCGCTGCACACAACGCGCGCTCGCTAACTCACGAACAAGCCCGTTTCGCCACTGCACAAGCTCTGTTTGATGACCTCGATAAAAACAGCAGCAAGTAACAAAGGTAGCAAGCGTAGCTCTCTGCCGAGATCCGCCGATTACGCCAAGTCGTTTCTAAAAGATTGGGAGCGACTTACGCATTCTGGTCGTCATGATATGCGTTTGCTGAAAGCGGCGATGTTGCTTCTGATCGCTAACGATGCACCGCTAGCACCAGAGTGGTTGGACCATGCTCTCAAAGGTGACTGGGCTGGACATAGAGAGTGTCATATCGGTGGTGATTTCTTATTGGCTTATAAACTCGACGACAGCTCTAAAACTGGCATGGTTGTTTTTGTACGAGCGGGCACTCACGCTGAGCTTTTCAGTTAGAAGCGCTATTGAATATGCATCTAGCCGGCGTATTTATTGCCTAAGCAGCTATTGAATTTATAGTAAATATTAATATGACCATCTCCAAAGACTTTGCAGATTATTGTTGCGAACTGCTCAGCGGGGTGGGCGCACCCGTGGCCAAGCGGATGTTTGGCGGCTGGGGCATCAGTGTAGATGGGGTGACGATTGCAGTGATTGCAGACTTGGGCAAGCTGGGTGGTAGCAACCAGAAGCTGTATCTCAAAGTGGATGACGTGACGAGGGCGCAGTTTGAAGCGGCTGGCGGCAAGCGCTTTGAAATGCTATCCAAAGATGGCAAACCCATGGGCATGAACTACTTCACCACGCCCGATGAAACCATGGAATCGCCCGACGCCATGTTGCCGTGGGCGCGGCTGGCTTTGAGGGTGGCGCTGGATGCCAAATCGAAGAGTTCAGCAAAAGCGAAGCCTAAATCACCCAAAGCGCCGAAAAAACCTAGCAAAATCTAGTTTTTAGGCTTAATTCTTTGGTTCTGTGACAAACCCAATTTTCCGCACACCTGCCTGCTGCGCGGCCGCCATCGCCGTGGCGACGCGCTCGTACCGGACGGCTTTGTCACCGCGAATGTGCAGCTCTGGTTGCGGGTTTTGCGTGGCAGCGGCTTTGAGTTGCAGCAGCATGGCTTCTTCTGTCACTTTGGCTTCATTCCAGAAAAAGTCGCCAGCGGCGTCTACTGACAGGCGAATCGTTTCCGGCTTGGCATCTTGCGGCACGTTGCTGGCGCGAGGCAAATCGATATTGACTGCGTGCTTCATCACGGGCACGGTGATGATGAAGATGATCAAGAGTACCAACATCACGTCCACCATGGGTGTCATATTGATTTCGTTCATCACTTCATCTTGGTCGTCTTGGGTTCCAAAAGCCATGTTTGTCTCCTCGTCCTAAAGATTAAGCTTTGCCCATGGCAACGACTTTGCCAGCTTTAGCCGCAACAGCGCTGCCGCCAACGCGGGCACCTGT
>JBEGUP010000123.1:0-5905 GCA_041178825.1 Pseudomonadota bacterium
TTCGCGGAAAGAGGGCGCACCGACGGGGATGATCATCAACTCTTGCAAGTCGAGGTTGTTGTTAGCGTGTGCACCACCGTTGACGACGTTCATCATCGGTACAGGCATTTGCATCGCACCGCTACCACCAAAGTATCGGTACAAAGGCAAGCCAGCTTCTTCTGCTGCTGCGCGTGCCACTGCCATGCTGACAGCCAAAGTCGCGTTTGCACCAAGGCGAGATTTGTTATCTGTACCATCCAAGTCAATCAACGTGCGGTCTAGAAACGCTTGCTCACTGGCGTCCAAACCCAAAATCGCCTCTGAGATTTCGGTGTTGATGTGCTCAACCGCTTTCAAAACGCCTTTGCCAAGGTAACGTGATTTGTCACCATCGCGCAGCTCAATCGCCTCGCGTGAGCCGGTAGATGCTCCGCTAGGCACAGCCGCACGGCCCATGGTGCCGCTTTCCAACAAGACATCACATAAACTAACCAAAAACATACTGCTAGCCGTCATTCCCGCGTAGGCGGGAATATACAAAACTTTAAGCACAAAACTTTAAGCCTCAAAATCATTTTCTAAAAAGCCATTCTTCTTTGTCACACGATCAAGCGCAACCAAAGTTTCCAGCAAAGCCTTCATGTGCTTAAGCGGCACAGCATTCGGCCCGTCCGACCAAGCTTCTGCTGGGTTCGGGTGGGTCTCCATAAACAGTCCTGCAACACCCACAGCCACCGCCGCACGAGCCAACACCGGCACCATTTCGCGCATGCCGCCAGAAGTTGTCCCTTGGCCGCCAGGCAGTTGCACCGAATGCGTTGCATCAAACACCACGGGTGCGCCAGTTTCGCGCATGATGGACAGGCTGCGCATGTCGCTCACCAAGTTGTTGTAGCCAAAACTCGCGCCACGCTCGCAAGCTAAAAAGTTATCTTCTTCCAAGCCAACTTCTTTAGCCGCTGCACGTGCTTTGTCGATCACGTTTTTCATGTCATGCGGGGCTAAAAACTGGCCTTTTTTGATATTCACCGGTTTGCCAGCTTGCGCCACAGCGCGGATAAAGTCGGTTTGCCGGCACAAAAATGCGGGCGTTTGCAAGACATCGACGACGCTAGCAACTTCATTGATGTGGTCAATTTCATGCACATCAGTCAAAACGGGTAAACCCAATTGTTTACGCACTTCAGCCAAGATGTTCAAACCTGCGTCAATGCCGACGCCGCGCTTGGTACTGCCAGATGAGCGGTTGGCTTTGTCGAACGAACCTTTGTAAATCAGCGGAATACCCAGTACGTCGGTTGCTTCCTTAAGCCGACCAGCGACCTCGATAGACATCTCCAAACCCTCAATCGAGCAAGTGCCTGCAATCAAGAAAAATGGTTTGTCTAAACCAACGTCGTGTCCGCAAAGTTTCATGCTGCTGCCTGATTTTTTTTGTGAACTTGCTGGTGATCCAACGCCGCTTTGACAAACGCGTTAAACAGCGGATGTCCATCCCAAGGCGTCGATTTGAACTCAGGGTGAAACTGAACACCCACAAACCACGGGTGAACATTGCTTGGCAGTTCCACAATCTCAGTCAATTGCTCACGCTGAGTCAGAGCAGAAATCACCAAGCCCGCTTTGCGCAGTTGGTCTAAATAATTGACATTGGCTTCATAGCGATGGCGGTGGCGCTCTGTGACCACATCACCGTAAATGCTGTGTGCGATGGTATCTCGGGCAACATCAGAGCTTTGCGCACCCAAGCGCATGGTGCCGCCCATGTCTGAATTGGCATCGCGGGTTTGGATGCTGCCATCGGCATCTTTCCATTCCGCGATCAACGCGATAACTGGGTGTGGTCCGTTGGGTGCAAACTCAGTACTGTTCGCGTCTTTCAACCCTGCCACATTACGCGCAAATTCGATGGTTGCCACTTGCATGCCCAAGCAGATACCGAGGTAAGGAATTTTACTGGTGCGGGCAAAGTGCGCGGTGCTGATTTTGCCTTCCACACCACGTTCACCAAAACCACCCGGTACCAAAATCGCGTCGAACTCTGACAACTGCGCTGCAGTTGCTTTGTCAATGGTTTCTGAATCCACATAAGTGATGGACGCTTTGACATGGTTTTTCATGCCCGCGTGTCGAATCGCTTCGTTCAGCGATTTGTAGCTGTCTCCCAAATCAATGTATTTGCCCACCATGGCGATGCGGACTTCGCCCCTCGGGTTAGCCGTTTCGTGCACCAAATCGTCCCAGCGTTTCAAATTGGTGGGTTTGGTGGTTAAGCGCAGTTTGTTGCAAATCAAATCGTCCAAGCCTTGCTCGTGCAAAATACGCGGCACTTTGTAGATGGTGTCCACGTCCCACATGCTGATCACAGCGGCTTCGGGGATATTGCAAAACAGCGAGATTTTTGCGCACTCGTCTTGCGGAATAGGGCGGTCAGCACGGCACAGCAAGGCATCGGCTTGGATACCAATTTCGCGCAATTGCTTGGCGGTGTGTTGTGTTGGCTTGGTTTTCAGCTCGCCAGCGGCGGCAATCCACGGCACGTAGCTCAAGTGAACGAAAGCTGTGTCGCCCTGCGGCAACTTCAAGCTCATTTGACGCACGGCTTCTAAGAACGGCAGCGATTCAATATCGCCCACCGTGCCGCCGATTTCTACAATCGCCACATCAACAGCATCTGCCTCGCCAAAACGCGCACCACGTTTGACGAATTCTTGAATCTCGTTGGTCACATGCGGAATGACCTGCACGGTTTTGCCCAAATAGTCACCACGGCGCTCTTTGTCGAGCACGCTTTGGTAGATTTGACCAGTGGTGAAGTTGTTGGACTTGCGCATACGGGTTTCGATGAAACGCTCGTAGTGGCCCAAATCCAAGTCAGTCTCAGCGCCGTCATCGGTCACAAACACCTCGCCGTGTTGCAACGGCGACATGGTGCCGGGGTCGACGTTGAGGTAGGGGTCTAACTTGATGAGGGTGACTGTGAGGCCGCGCGACTCTAAAAGTGCGGCTAGAGATGCTGATGCGATGCCCTTCCCTAGGGAAGACACCACACCGCCGGTAACGAATACAAATTTGGTCATGCCAGAATGAACGCTGAACGTCCAAGGAGGTGGAAAGGTTAATTATAAAGGTCTGGTACATTGCTATTTGGATAAATCGAAATTTGTAACAAAATTACTTGTTTTAAAAATCAAAGCTCATAACAATATCAACGGTATCAACAAGATACGTAAAAGCTAATCATAAAGATGACGAACAACAGCGGCGAACTTCAAGGTAAACACATTGTTTTGGGCCTCTCAGGCGGCATTGCGGCCTACAAAGCGGCCGAGCTTTGCCGCGCCATGGTCAAAGAAGGCGCAACCGTGCAAGTCGTGATGACCGAAGCAGCCGAGCACTTCATGACCAAGGTGACCATGCAAGCCTTGTCTGGCCGCCAAGTGTTTGGCTCACAATGGGACGATACCCCTGCGAACGGAATATCGAACAACATGCCACACATCAACCTCACACGCGGGGCGGATGCTATCGTTATTGCACCATGCAGTGCGGACTTTATGGCTAAATTGCTGCACGGGCGGGCGGATGAACTACTTAGTTTGATGTGCTTGGCGCGTCAAACGGACAAAGCTCCGTTGATTCTCGCCCCAGCCATGAACCGCGAAATGTGGGCGAATCCCGCCACGCAGCGTAATGTCGCGCAACTCAAACAGGACGGCATCACCGTGCTGGACGTGGGCGAGGGCGACCAAGCCTGTGGCGAAGTGGGTGATGGCCGTATGCTTGAGGCGGACGAGATTTTGGCAGATTTGGTGGCGTTTTTCACGCCAAAGTCGCTCTTAGGGCAAAAGGTGCTGATAACAGCGGGTCCGACCTATGAGGCGATTGACCCCGTGCGTGGCATCACCAACTTGTCCAGCGGGAAAATGGGTTTCGCCATTGCGCGGGCGGCGTTTGAAGCGGGAGCTGATGTCACGCTCATCGCCGGCCCCGTCAGTCTGTCAACACCGCGTGGCGTCAAACGAATTGATGTGAAATCAGCGCAAGATATGCTTTTAGTCAGCGTTAAATATGCTGATTACGCTACTATTTTCATAGCATCAGCAGCCGTTGCAGACTGGCGACCGGCTAATCCTGCCGATCAAAAGCTGAAGAAGGACGGCTCGGGTTCAGTCCCCCAACTTTCTTTTGTCGAAAATCCTGACATTTTGGCGACGATAGCCCAATCTGAGCGTGGCAAAAAGGGTTTATCAGGCATGCCAGATGGACTTTTTTGCGTAGGTTTTGCTGCAGAAAGCCAGGATTTATTAGCTAACGCCCAAGCCAAGCGAATCCGCAAAGGTGTGCCGTTATTGGTGGGTAACATTGGCCCAGCGACGTTTGGACAAGACGACAATGCCCTGTTGCTTGTCGATGCAAAAACCGTCAAAGAGCTGCCTGAGCATGGCAAAAAGGCCTCAAAACGTCGCTTGGCACAGCAGTTGGTGGCAGATGTCGCTGCGAGGGTTGGGCGTCCAGCTTAGGTTTAAAAGGTGAATATTCACCTGTATTTTTCGTGAATATTACCGCTTTTTGATTCGCTTACTTGCAGCTTTGCATCCTAGAATTTGTACAGTGGGACGATAAGTTGAAAGCTATTAAACCAGCGGATTCAGCGCCAAGATGTCCTAGTCACTTGTGCACACTAGGAGTTTTCATGGGCGTTACAATTTGTTTTTTAATCTTGCTTACTTTGCCAGTCGTCCTGTATGTTTATGAAGATAAACAGAACCAAGAGTATTTCGCCGAGTTGAAAAAACTTGACGAGCCCTACATGCGTTTGTTGGAGACTGGCGCGCTAAGCTCCCCAGACTACAAACGACATGAATATCGATCTTAAAGTTTTAGACCCCCGCATGGCGGCGCTCCTGCCCGCCTACGCAACCCCCGGCAGCGCAGGTCTTGACCTCAGAGCCTGTCTTGATGAAGCCATCACCCTGCAACCCAACGCCTGGCAGCTCATCCCAACTGGCATATCCATCCACCTAGAAAACCCCAACTTCGCAGCCATGATCTTGCCGCGCTCCGGTTTAGGGCACAAACACGGCATCGTATTGGGTAATTTGGTCGGTTTGATAGACAGCGACTACCAAGGCCAACTCATGGTCAGCACCTGGAACCGCAGCCCAACGCCTTTTACCATTGAACCGATGGAGCGGATTGCGCAATTGGTCATCGTGCCTGTCGTGCAAGCGCAATTTAATGTGGTGAGTGAGTTTGGGGTGGCTAGTGAGCGGGGCGCGGGGGGGTATGGGAGTACTGGAAAAGGGTGATTTTAGAGGTGAAAATGGCTGTAGCCTGCGTATTTATTGCCTAAGATGCTATTAAATATATAGCATTATCGACGCATTGTGGAAGTAATATTGAATGTCCCTGATTTGCCAGAAGATATGTCGATTGCTTGCAAAGAGAATTTTGCATATTTATCTTTAGTAAATACAGATAATAATCCTTGATAAGTTTTATTCAAACCTTGATATGTGCAGCCAGTTACAGTGACTTTTAACATCACTATAAAAGGTGCGGAACCAGGTGATGCCAATCCTAGCAATTTGCAGTTATTTTCTGTACTTGTCCCAGTCACTTTTCCTGATGGATCAATAAGAATGGTCAAATTTGTGACCATGTGAGCCGCAGGGTCAGAGGTGCTTTTGATAAATGCTTGATACTCGGTTTGTCCACGCCATTCACCGTAAGGTGTGTTGTAGTCAAAAGCAATTGCGTTCAAACTAAAAACTATTGAAATCAAAAATAAGCAATATTGAGATAATTTTTTCATGATTAATTTAGAATAAATTTTACTATAAATTAAATAGCACTTAAGGCAATAAATACGCGGACTAGAGACATATTTATTACCTTAAAAGAGCGATTTATTCAATAT
>JBEGUP010000124.1:0-7027 GCA_041178825.1 Pseudomonadota bacterium
TCGGCCTGTCACGCCGAGGGTCGCGGGTTCGAGTCCCGTCTGCTCCGCCAAAAGTTTAAAAGCCTCGTCATTCTTTGAGTGACGAGGCTTTTTGCTTTGCGGCGACGTATTTACGCCTCTAGCCAGCGTATTCATTGCCTCAGTTGCTATGAAAATTATAGTAATTAATACCGCATGCAAACAAAAAAAGCGACCTAGCTTGTAACTGCTAGATCGCTTTTATAGAGGCTAAAGAAAAGAATCTGTTTCTTTACTATCTGTTTTTAACGTCCAAAAGACCTTGGTGGATTGCCACCTGGCCCGCGCGGTGCAAAACCTCCGCCACCGGAGCGATTGCCACCACGGTTGCCGCCAAAGCCACCGCCGCCATTATTGCCACCACCACGACGGCCGCTACCGGCCATGCTGTCCACGCTGGTGCGCAATGGATCTGGTTGGCCACCGGCGCTGTTGCGCTGGCCTTGGTTGTTTGAGCTAAAACCGGTGACGTTGCGACCAGCGTCATGGCGAATGTTACGGGGTTGGAAATCATCACCGCCACCGTTGCCGGAATTGCTTTGATTGCCACCAAAGCCACCTCCACCACCGCCGAAAGGACGACCTCGTCCAGCTTGCGCGGGGCGCTGAGCCGGAGGACGACCCCCGTTGTCAGCTCCAGCAAATCCTTGACCGGGCTGGCTAGGACGACCACCACGATGGCCGCCGGCGTTTCCACCAGCATTGCCGCCACGTCCGCCGCCCGCTGGACCGCGTCCTGAAGCTGCACCGTTGCCAGCGCGGTTTTCACGCACACGGTTTAGCATGTCTGTACGCGCCGCTTTGGCTGCAGCTGCCATCACGTCACGACCTGGTGGCTTACCTAAGCCGCCCCAAATGGTTTGGCGACCCATGGCCAAAGGCTCGGCTTTTTCGCCAGCGTCTGGGCCAAAACCTTCAACGATTTCGACGTTGATATTTTGCTTGGTAAAGGCTTCGATGTCTTTCATGAAACCTTCTTCGTCCAAACAGACAAAGTTAACCGCTTGACCATCTGCGCCAGCGCGGCCTGTGCGACCAATGCGGTGCACGTAGTCTTCGCTAACGTTCGGAATTTCGTAGTTGACCACGTGTGGCAAATCGTCAATATCGATACCGCGTGCTGCAATATCTGTAGCTACCAAAGCTCGAACTTCGCCGCTTTTAAAGCCAGCAAGGGCTTGCGTGCGGGCGCTTTGACTCTTGTTACCGTGCAGTGCCATGGCGGTGATGCCGTTTTTCTCTAAAAACTCGGCAACGCTGTTTGCGCCGAACTTGGTACGGGTGAAAACCAGCACTTGGCTCCATTTGTTTTCGGTGATGATGTGCGCCAGCAAAGCTTTCTTTTTAGCACGGCCAACGGGGTGAATCACCTGTGTGATGCGCTGTACGGTTGTGTTGCGCGGTGTCACTTGAATGTGCAGTGGGTCGTTCAATAGATTGGCTGCAAGGTCGCGAATTTCATCGCTGAAGGTGGCGGAGAACAACAAACTTTGCTTGTCTTTAGGCACCAAAGCCAAGACTTTTTTCACGTCATGGATAAAACCCATATCCAACATGCGGTCGGCTTCGTCCAAAATCAGCATTTGCTCAACGCCCTTTTTGAGCTTGCTGATTTGCGGGTTCATGCCCACGCCGCCAAAAATGACGGTGGAAGTGAGTTGCAAATATTTGCCGTAGGTGCGTACAGATTCTTCAACCTGTGCGGCTAATTCGCGGGTCGGTGTGAGTACCAGCACGCGAATGCCTGTACCGCCAAATTTGTTTTGTGCGCTGCGCGACATCGACAGGCGATGCAGCATAGGCAGTGTGAAAGCAGCCGTCTTACCGGTGCCAGTTTGTGCGCCGCCCAACAGGTCGCGGCCTTCCAAGACGGCCGGAATGGCTTGGGCTTGAATAGGGGTAGGGGTGTCGTAGCCTTGTTCGAGTACGGCTTTCAAAATGGCAGGAGCCAAGTTCAATTCAGAAAAATTCATGTTTATAAGAGGCGCTCGTCCGGAGCGCTAGGGTATCAGCCCGTCGCAACCACAAATAGGCTGCACCAGTCAAAGGCAGATGAAAAGCAAAGTTGGATAAAAAGTTCTGACAAAAGTGATAAGCAGCTTTTTGGTTGAAATCCGCTTAAATGTCAGTCTGATTTAGCCCCAGCAGGGTGCTGGCGTTGTGTACAACTGGAGTGCACAACAATATGATTATCGCACAAATGGCTAGTAGACCTGTTTAAAAGCTATTTCTTGCGATTAGTTAAGTTGGATACGTTGTAAACCGGTTTTCGAGAGTTGTAGCACTTCGGCACGCTTCGGCGTGGCTTTCAAGTCCCAATCTGTCATGACGATACGTTTAAAACCCCTGTGTAAATTGTGATCGGCAGGTTTATGCGTATGTCCGTGTATCATGGTTTTAACGTTAGCCGCTTGCAGCCATGCGAGTGCTGCAGCGTCATCCACATCTGCATATTCAAGCAAATTTTGTTGGTTTTTTTGACTTTCACCTCGCATGTGACGGCCTATCGCTTGGCGTTCAGTCAGCGGCTTAGCCAACTGCGTTTGCTGCCAAGCAGGTTGGCGAACGATGTCACGGAATGCCAAGTATTTGGTATCAGCCAAGCACAGCATGTCGCCGTGGGTGAGCAGGTAGCGCTGCTGAAGAAACGTCAGCACGGTTGGGTCAGTCAGCAAACTTGCGTTGCAAGTCGACATCATCTGTTCGCCAACTAAAAAATCGCGGTTGCCGTGCATGAAAAACAGATTGAGGCGTTTGCCAGCAGCCTGCAGCACCAGTGCGCATCGCTCCTCGAAGTTCAATTCAGTTGATTGCGGCAAAAGATGGGTACGGATGCTGTCATCACCGACCCATATTTCAAACAAATCGCCAAGAATAAAAACGGCGTCTGCATTTGTGCTGCTCATGTAGCGCTGCCAAGCATCGAAGGTGGCAGGCTCTGACTCGTTTAAGTGCAAGTCAGAAATAAAATCTACAGTGTGCCAATGTTGCAAAGCGCTAAGCTCAGAAAACGACGGCAACACCGTGGCCATGGCTTAAAGTGCGATGGCTTTGGCAATAACAACCGCTTCTTTGGGCACGTCGTCATGAAACCCACTGCGTCCGGTTTTAACGGTTTTGATTTTGTCAACCACGTCATTTCCTGCAACGACTTTGCCAAACACGGCATAGCCCCATCCAGATGCTGAAGGCGATGTGTGGTTCAAAAAGCCATTGTCGGCAACGTTGATGAAAAACTGCGCGGTGGCCGAGTGTGGGTCGCCTGTGCGAGCCATAGCAACCGTATAGTTAGCATTTTTAACGCCATTGTTAGCTTCATTTTCAATTGGAGCGCCGCAAGATTTTTGATTCATGCCCGGCTCAAAACCACCGCCTTGCACCATGAAGCCAGGAATCACACGGTGAAAAATAGTGTTGTTGTAATGGCCGCTGTTCACATAGCTCAAAAAGTTAGCGGTCGATTTCGGAGCTTTGACAGCATCGAGCTCTAAGGTGATGACACCATAGCCGGCGATATGGAGTTCAACTTGAGGATTGTTTGTTGCGTTTGTCATGGTATTTGCTTTCTAAAATTACTGAATAAACTATTTAATCAATGTTGCAGAGGTGATAACGATTGGTGTCTTTGGAACATCAGTCGGGAAGGGGCCGCCAGCACCAGTTGGTGTCCCTTTGATTTTAGTCACAACATCCATGCCACTGACAACTTTGCCAAACACGGTGTAGCCAAAAAGTTGTGGTGCATTCACCAAGTTGGCTCGTGGCGTGTCTTTGTAGGTGCGGCCTTGGTATTCAAACGAAGGCACTGGATCGCCAGGTGGAATCACGGTGGGGTCTAAAAACGCGTTGTCTTTGACATTGATGAAGAACTGCGCGGTGGCAGATTGTGGATCACCCGTGCGAGCCATGGCCAATGTGCCGACCACGTTTTTCAGGCCACCTTTTGCCAAAGCTGCTTGACCTTCGTGTTGAACGGGAGTACGTGTTTTTTTCTCAGCATACGCAGTATCAAAACCACCACCTTGTACCATGAAGTTATCAATCACACGGTGAAAAATTGTGCCATCGTAGTGCTTGTCTTTGACGTATTGCAAAAAGTTCGTGACAGTTTTGGGGGCTTTGTCTGCTTGCAGCTCCACCACGAAGTTACCCGCAGTGGTATTGAATTGTACTTTTGGATTGGTCTCTTGCTTTGTTTGTGCTACGGCAGTGGTTGAGATAATAAGTGCCTGAATAGCTATTAAAATTAGAGCAAAATATTTAAATTTAAGTATATTTACAAATTGAATCATTTTAAATTACACCTTCAAAAAAGATTTTCCAAGCTTTACCATCACGTATCCAATATTGGCGTTTTGTGACGCCAGTTTGCTTACCCACAATAACTTCATCAAAGGTCACAACCATGGTGTCGTTTTGATCGGACCAACGCATCATGTTGATGTTCGTTAAGGCAATGTCACGGCCCTTGATGTTTTTTAGCTCGTTGCTGATGATTGAAGCCCACTGCGTCAAATTTTTACCGTAGTTAGAGAAATCTGAGGTGTAAAACGCCATCATTTTTGCGGTATCTGCCTGCACTTTTGCTTGACGCCAAGCCACCAAGGTGTTGTTGAAGTTTGCTTTGTCTGTTTCCAAACTGGCTTTGGAAACCCAGTTGAGGCGATCTGCAATCACAACTGGCGTTGTTCTGGAGCGCACGCTGGTCAAAATATGGTTCAAGTCAGGATTCGCTAAAACCACACAGCCATCAGATGCTTTAGGCGCACGAGAGAATTGCTCAGAAGGTGTGCCATGCAGCCAAATGCCGCTTCCTGTTTTGCCACGTTTTAAATCCAGTGGGTTAGGGTAATTGATAGGGAGCGCGCCCACGCCATAAAAATCGACCAATGACGTTGGATTTAAGCTGCCAGTGATGTAGTAAACGCCTAAAGGCGTACGCTGATCGCCTTCTAAGGTCTTTTCAACTCCTAATTTGCCAATGGAAATATAGTAATCAGCGACAAGCTTGACGCCGCTAGCGCCGTTTTCAAACAGATACAAGCGTGAGCGTGACGCATCAACAGCTATTGCGTGCTTGTTTTTATCTGAAAGTGCTAAAAATTGAGCAGGCAATGCATTCGCTGGGGGGCGCTCTCGCAAAGCTTTGAGGCGCTGCAATGATTCTTCACGTAATTCATTTAGCGTTGCAGCCGCAGTAGGGGAATTTGTTGGTGAAGCAGCCGTAGCAGTGACAGCTAGCTGAGTAGATTTGGGTAAATCCCCCAAACCATTCACTGGCCGTACAAAGCTGCTTAGCAAATCACCATGGACCAGCTGCGCCAACTGAAAGTTGGGTTGCGCTTTGAGCAGCAATTCAGACTCGGCCAATGCTTGACGATTTTGACCTTTGCCAATCAGTTGGTAGATACGTAAAAGTTTAGCCTCTGCTTGCAAATCCACTTTGCGTTGCGCGATATTTTTATTTTTACCACTATTTAAAATAGAAATTTTGCTGCTTTGCGCCCATGCCGTGGGCGTAAAAAGCGCAGCAAAGCACAATACGCTACCAGCCAGCAGCGCTATTGCGAAAGAATTTAGAGTAAGAGAATTTCGGAAACAGTTCATCAATCGGTTCAAAGGAACCTCGCAAACAGAGACCCGCAAAAAATCAACCGCCAGTCGTCTCTTTGGCGATCAACCAACGGTCGCCAACTTTAGTCAGCTCTAGAGTTTTGCGGCTTGAAGTGGATAAGGCATCCGCATCGTATGTCTGGCGAAACTTTACAGTTGCTGTGTTACCGTTTAATTTTGTGGTGATGTCGCTCACCTTCACACTGATACGTGATTTACCCATGATACGGTCACGGCGCTCGTCTTCCCACGTTTTGCGTGGCAAGTTCTTTGGCGTATCAAAATTTTTGGCATACGAGGCCAAGTAAGCATTCATGTCTTTGCTAGACCATGCTTTGGCCCAAGCTTGCACCGCTTGCTCGATATCTTTATCGGATGCTGCAGCAACGGCTGGTAAAGCAGGCGCGACTGGTGTTGTTGGAGCCGTTGCTACAGGTACGGTGACTGCTGGCTTCACAATGGGCGCGGTTGCTGTTGGTGCAACAGGAGCCACAACAGTGGGTGCTACAGGTGCAGTTGCAACAGGCTTCGTGGTGTTGGCATTGGTTCCTTTGCTGCCTGGCGTGAAGAGTTCACGTATTAAGGTCAACTTTGGTTGCAGCGTAGAGCTAGAACCGCCTAATTGCAACGCCTTGCTGTAGGCTTGGCTCGCCAAATTGGCGTAAATATCGCCTAAATTTTCATGTGCTGTCGAATAACTAGGGTTGGTGCGAATCGCCATTTCTAGCGCGGCACGGGCTTTGTCAAACTGGCCACCGCTGGCATGCAGCACGGCGAGGTTGTTGTACGGCTCAGGAAGCTCTGGGTATTCTTCGGTCAACTTTGTAAAAGTACCAATCGCATCTTGCGGTTTGCCCAGCTCGGTTTGAATCACGCCTTTGAGGAAACGCAGCTGCGGGTCACGTGGTTTAGCGGTCAATGACTGTTCCACCTTAGCCAATGCCTGGGCTTGCTTGCCAGCTTTCAGCAACTGGTTGACTTCGTCGAGGTCGTTTGCATGAACCGAAACTGCAAACAAAGCAGCCGACAATGCAAATGTGGCGGGCAACAAACGCAACAATGAGACAGGTGCTGACATAAAGATGGTGGAGCTGATGCTTGGCATAGGTGTTCTTTTCTAGCTGTTAAACTTAAACTTAAACTGCAGCACAAATTGTACCCGCTGTGCTCGCATTGTTAGAGCCCCTTGTTACCTACTTAAAATCACCCCATGAGTTTGCGCATTTACAACACGATGTCTCGTGATTTAGAAGATTTTGTACCGATTGAACCCGGCCATGTGCGCATGTACGTCTGTGGCATGACGATTTATGACCTGTGTCACATTGGTCACGCCCGTATGATGATGGCGTTTGACGTGGTGCAGCGCTGGCTCAAGGCTGGTGGATTAAAAGTA
>JBEGUP010000125.1:0-5971 GCA_041178825.1 Pseudomonadota bacterium
GCAGCGGCATCGCATGCTGAGTTGATGATTTTTGGTGCGTTGATTGTGTGGTTTTTGATTGTTGAGCCGCATGGTTTGGCAAAACTTTGGTCAGTGGCCAAACAGAAACTACGTTTGTGGCCTTTCCCGCATTAGCAATGGTTGCTAGCGGGTATGTACCGATTTCTTTGTTGTTGTTTTTCTTGTTATTGTTCGTTAACCATAAGCACATAAGTGCTATTACATTTGGAGATTTTTAAAATGAAACTTCGTAGCCTTGCACTTGCTGCCACTTTGGTTGCTGTTGGTGCCACAGCCTTCGCTCAGGCCAAAGAGCAATTTTTCCCTGTGCTGTCTTACCGTACGGGTGCTTATGCCCCTAACGGCGTGCCTTTTGCCAATGGCTATGTTGACTATTTGAAATTGGTTAATGCGCGCGGCGGTATCAACAAAGTAATGGTGTCGTTTGAAGAATGTGAAACCGGCTACGACACAGCGCGTAGCGTGGAGTGCTACGAGCGCCTTAAAGGCAAAAACGGCGGCGCTACTGTGTTCCAGCCTTTGTCAACTGGCGCGACTTTTGCGCTGACCGAAAAAGCGCCTACAGACAAGATTCCGTTGATCACAGCTGGCTATGGCCGCAGCGAAAGCCAAGACGGTACGGTGTTCAAGTGGAACTTCCCTTTGGCCGGTACCTATTGGCTCGCAGCTGATGCCTTGGTACAGCATATCGGCAAAAAAGAAGGCGGCTTAGACAAGCTCAAAGGCAAAAAGATTGCTTTGGTCTACCACGACAGCCCATACGGCAAAGAGCCGATTGCTTTGCTGCAAGAGCGTAGCCGTCAGCTGGGTTTTGAATTGCAATTGCTACCTGTGACTGCACCGGGCGTAGAGCAAAAAGCCACTTGGTTGCAAGTACGCCAGTCTAAGCCAGATTTCACCTTGCTGTGGGGCTGGGGCGTGATGAATTCCACCGCTTTGAAAGAGGCGCAAGCAACTGGTTACCCGCGTGAAAAAATGTATGGCGTATGGTGGTCAGGTGCTGAGCCAGACGTGAAAGACGTGGGCGAAGGCGCTAAAGGTTACAACGCGGTCACCATGCAGCACGGCGCAGAGCCAAATTCTAAAGTTGTGAAAGACATTTTGGCGATGGTGCACGACAAAGGCACCGGCACTGGTCCTAAAGACGAAGTCGGTCAAGTGCTTTACATGCGCGGTGCGATGAGCGCCATGATGGCAACCGAAGGTGTGCGCTCTGCGCAAGAGCGTTTCGGTAAAGGCAAAGTCATGACGGGCGAACAAGTGCGCTGGGGTTTAGAAAACTTGAACTTGACACAAGCCAAGCTTGATGGCGTTGGCTTTGCTGGCGTTATGCGTCCCATCAGCACCTCATGCGTTGACCACATGGGTTCCAACTGGGCGCGTGTGCACACATGGGATGGCAAAAAGTGGGGTTTCACATCTGACTGGTTGCAAGCGGATGAGCAAATCTTGAAGCCATTGGTGAAAGCCACAGCAGCTAAGTACGCGGCAGACAAGAAGTTGACGCCACGCACGCCAGCTGATTGCCAATCGTAAACAGATGAATTGAGGTTTTGTTTGGCTGACAAATTTAGCGATTTATTTAGCTATTTGTCAGCCAGCAAATGCCAGCGTTTTAGTTTCAACTAACTTGGAATCAGAGCGCTGTTGTTTGGATACATAAAACAAGCCGTATGACACTATGACTACATCTCACATTGCAACAGCCCCAGAGCCGAATATCGTTTTAAACGTGAACGGCATCGAGGTTATTTATAACCACGTTATCTTGGTTCTCAAAGGCGTCTCGCTGAATGTTCCTGAGGGGAAAATTGTCGCCATTTTGGGCGGCAACGGCGCTGGCAAAACAACGACTTTGCGCGCTGTTTCAAATTTGCTTCAAGGTGAACGTGGCGCGGTGACCAAAGGCACGATCGAACTTCGTGGCGAGCGTATTGAAAACTTGAGCCCTGCAGACTTGGTGCAGCGTGGCGTTGTTCAGGTGATGGAAGGCCGACACTGTTTCGCACATTTGACGATTGAAGAGAACCTACTCACTGGTGGTTACACTCGCAAAAACAAAGGTGAGGTTGAGGCTAACTTGGAAAAAGTCTATAACTACTTTCCCCGCCTTAAAACCCGCCGCACTAGCCAAGCTGCTTACACCTCGGGTGGCGAACAACAAATGTGCGCTATTGGTCGCGCACTCATGGCCAACCCCAACATGGTGTTGTTGGATGAGCCGTCCATGGGCTTGGCGCCACAAATTGTGGAAGAAGTTTTTGAAATTGTGAAAGACTTGAACCAGCGCGAAAAAGTAACTTTTTTGCTGGCGGAGCAAAACACAAATATGGCTTTGAAGTATGCGGACTACGGCTACATCATGGAAAGTGGCCGTGTGGTGATGGACGGCAAAGCCAGTGACCTTGCCAACAACGAAGACGTGAAAGAGTTTTACTTGGGCGTGGGTGGTGGCGAACGTAAATCGTTCAAAGACGGCAAGAGCTACAAGCGTAGAAAACGTTGGTTAGCATGAGCGATTTTTACAGCATGCTCGTCGCTGCAGAAAAGCGACCACACGCCGACCGTGAACGTGTTCAGCTCCAAGCACTGCCTGCGCAAATTAAGCACGCACAGCAAAAAAGCGCTGCGTTTGCTGAAATATTAGCTAGTGTCGATTCTGCAACTGTGACTAGTCGTGAGGCTTTGGCTGGTTTACCAGTGACACGCAAAACTGAATTGCTTGACCGTCAAAAAGCTGCTCGCGGAGTTTCGGGTGGCAATGATGCCGTTTTTGGTGGCTTCAGCAGTATTGGATTTGGTGCCAGCATGTTGCGAGTTTTTGCCAGTCCAGGCACGATTTATGAGCCCGAAGGCAAGCAATTGGATTACTGGCGCTCGGCCAGAGCCTTGGCCGCCGCTGGCTTTAAAGCTGGGGACTTGATTCATAACTGCTTTAGCTACCATTTCACGCCAGCTGGCGCGATGATGGAGTCTGGCGCGCATGCGCTGGGTTGCACGGTTTTTCCGGCAGGAGTGGGGCAAACCGAGCAACAAGTGCAAGCCATGGCAGAGCTTAAACCGGCAGGTTATGTTGGCACACCGAGTTTTCTCAAAATTATTTTAGAAAAAGCTGCTGAAATGGGTGTTGCACTCCCTAGTGTGACCAAAGCCTTGGTCTCTGGCGAAGCTTGCCCACCCAGCTTGCGTGATTGGTTTGCTGAGCGCGGCGTCGCCGCTTACCAGTGCTACGCCACAGCTGATTTAGGTTTGATCGCTTTTGAGACCAGCGCCCGCGAAGGCTTGGTGATTGACGAGGGCGTGATCGTTGAAATCGTCACCCCAGGCACGGGTGATCCGGTTACTGAAGGCGAAGTTGGCGAATTGGTGGTCACGACCTTCAATACCGATTACCCCTTGATTCGTTTTGGAACGGGTGATTTGTCCGCTGTTTTGCCAGGTAACTGCCCAACGGGTCGCACCAATATTCGTATCAAAGGCTGGATGGGTCGTGCTGACCAAACCACCAAAATTCGCGGCATGTTTGTGCACCCCAGCCAAGTAGCGACCATTGCCAAGCGGTTTCCCGATGTGGTGAAAGCCCGTTTGGTGGTCAGTGGTGAAATGGCGGATGACCGCATGACCTTGCAAGTTGAAACTGCAAAACATGCTGAAACTGAAGATTTGCTTGAGAAAATCAGCGAAGCGATTCGCGATGTCACTAAACTGCGCGGTACAGTTGCGATTTTTGCACCAGGCAGCCTGCCTAACGACGGCCGAGTGATTGAAGATGCCCGTAGTTATAAGTAAAGTTACCGTAAGAAATCGGCCTTGTAGCGTTAAAATAAGCGTAGATACATAGGGTTAGTGCTAGTCACAAAAGCGACTCAAGACCGTTATGGTACTGGCTCGGTGCTTTTTACCCATTGCATTGATTTTCAATGACCACGTCATTCTTACGTGATCGCCACTTATATTTAGGAAATTTTGATGAAAAAACTATTAGCCGTCACGCTCGCATGCGCTGCAATGCTTGGCTTGAACGCCAGCGCGCAAGAATACCCAATCAAAGACAAGACAGTCACCATTGTTGTGCCGTTTGCGGCTGGTGGCCCAACTGATAAAGTCGCGCGTGACTTAGCAGAAGCCATGCGTAAAACGCTAGGTACGACTGTGGTTGTTGATAACACCGCAGGTGGCCCAGGCGCTTCGATTGGTGCAAACAAGGTTGCCCGTGCGCCTGCAGACGGCTACACATTGCTTTTGCATCACATCAGCATGGGCGTAGCACCAACTTTGGTGCGTAACTTGCCATACAAAGTTGAGTCTGACTTTGAATACTTGGGTATGGTCAATGATGTCCCAATGACATTGATTGCACGTTCTACGCTGCCAGCAAACAACTACAAAGAGTTGGTTGCTTGGGCTAACGCTAACAAAGGCAAAATCAACTTGGCAAATGCCGGCGTAGGCAGCGCATCACACCTGTGCGGCATGATGTGGCAAAGCGCTGTTGGCGTGGACATGACCACTGTGCCTTACAAAGGTACAGCGCCAGCTATGAATGACTTGTTGGGCGGAACCGTTGATTTGATGTGCGACCAAACCACCAACACAACGGCACAAATCGAAGGCAAAAAAGTCAAAGCTTTTGGCGTAACAACACTGAAACGATTGACCACACCAGCCTTGAAAGATATCCCAACTTTGGATGAATCAGGTCAAAAAGGTTTTCAAGTGACTATTTGGCATGGTCTGTATGGTCCAAAAAACATGCCAGCTGCTGTTTCTAGCAAAATCAACGCTGCTTTGAAGGCTGCTTTGAAGGATGCTGACTTCATGAAGAAACAAGAGGGCTTGGGCGCTGTAGTTGTGACCGATGGCCGTTCAGAGCCTGCTGAGCACAAGAAATTTGTGTCTGCTGAAATTGCGAAATGGGCACCAATCATCAAGGCCTCTGGCATCTACGCTGATTAATCAGTTAGACCACTCGTTTTAAAAAAGCCGCAAGTTTGCGGCTTTTTTTATGGCAAGATGATTCTGCGATTTTCTAATTGTCACATTCAACGATACGGGGAGACACACCAATGGCTTTGAAAATATCCGGTCATAAACGCAATGCGCTGAAGCTTATTGCTATAAGTTGCTTATTTACTACTAATTTGATAGCTACTCAGGCAGTAAGTCAGACGGCTTGGCCCACAAAACCAGTCAAAATCATTGTTCCATTTGCACCCGGCGGTACGACTGATTTGCTAGCCCGCGCCATGGCTCCCGAGTTATCCAAAGCATTTGGACAAACCTTTATTGTGGAAAATAAAGCTGGCGCAGGCGGTAATGTGGGCGCGGATGCTGTCGCCAAAGCGCCAGCAGATGGTTACACCCTGCTCATGGGCACAGTAGGCACGCATGGCATCAATGTGGCGTTGTACGACAAAATGCCGTTTGACCCTGTCAAAGACTTCGCACCCGTCACGCTGGTCGCTGGTGTGCCTAATGTCATGGTGATGAATGCCGACAAAGCCAAAGCGCTGAATATCAACACTGTGGCTGATTTCATCAAATACGCGGCGAGTTGTTCAAAAGCATGAGCGGCACGTATCTGGTTCACTTCCCCTACCGTGGTTCTGGCCCAGCCATCTTAGACATGGTGGGCGGCACCATGGATGTGATGTTTGACAACCTGCCCAGCGCCTTACCGCATATCAAGTCTGGCAAGCTCAAGGCTTTGGCTGTTACCAGTGCGCAGCGTTCGGCTGTGCTGCCAGATGTTCCCACCGTGGAAGAGGCTGGCAAGCTAAAGGGTTTTGATGCTAGCAGCTGGTTTGGCTTGCTAGCGCCAGCGGGCACGCCACCTGACGTCGTTAACCGCATTCAGCAAGAATCTGCCAAAGCGCTGGGTTCTGCTGCTGTGAAAGACAAGCTCGTGGCGCAAGGTGCAATTCCGGGCGGTAACAGCCCGCAAGATTTC
>JBEGUP010000126.1:0-6455 GCA_041178825.1 Pseudomonadota bacterium
GCACACGAAGTGGCAAGCGTGGGGGTTTTTAAATTTCTACGGCCTCGAAATCCGCCTTGGCAACGCCACAATCTGGGCATTCCCAGCTGGCGGGCACATCTTTCCACAAAGTGCCAGCTGCGATGCCGTCTTCAGGGCGACCTGCCGCTTCGTCGTATACAAAGCCGCAAACGATGCAAATATATGTTTTCATGGTGTTTTCCTAGTTATTTTGGTTGTTGATTGGGTTCTTGATTAAGTCGAATTTTGCGGTGATTGTCTTACAGCAGGTTCAAGCTGCTGTTTTAACGGCATCAAGACGAGCTTGATAATGCGCAGCGTGGCGCTTTTCAACATTGGCAAGCGCTGCAAAACGCTTTTGCGCCTTGTCCAACATCGCTTTGAACTGTGCGGCGTGGACTTTGCTTTCTTCAATCTGCTCATCCATCTCAGCGACTGCTGCGGCGTTGCCTTCTAATTCGGCGGTTTTACGGAAACCTGGGTACATTTCGGTGTATTCGTAGGTTTCGCCGTCTATGGCGATTTGCAAAGCCTTGGCGGGCGTCATCGTTGCTTTGGGGTAGAGCAAATCTAAATGGCCGAAAGCGTGCATGATTTCTTGGTCAGCCGTGGCTTCAAACGCTTCTGCCGTCTCAATATCACCGGCTTCGCGGACTAATTTGGCGAAATAGCGGTATTTGATGTGCGCCATAGATTCGCCTGCAAAGGCGGATTCCAAATTGCCGATCGTTTTGATTTCGGGAACAGTTTTGATAGCGCTAGTCATGGTGAACTCCTTGGTTTAACTTAATTTTTAATGGTCTTTAATAGCATTTATTAATCGACACAGGAGTAATGATAGTTTTAATTGATAGTCAATGCCAATTGATTTTGACTAACTGATTGATAGCAACAATCATCAAGCTGTTTTTATGTAAGCCTTGCGCCAGTATGCGTAGAGAGATTGTTCTAAAATAGCTCAGCTTTTCAAGCGATAAACAGTCATTTCATATTGTGATAAACAACGGTAAAGTGGGGAAACATATGGCCAACAAGACATCAAAAATTATCTACACACTGACAGATGAAGCGCCAATGCTGGCGACACACTCATTTCTGCCTGTGGTGCAAGCTTTTACCAAGCCTGCTGACATTGAAGTGACGCTCAGCGATATTTCAGTGGCTGCCCGTGTGCTGGCTGAGTTTCCAGAGAAGTTGACTGATGCGCAAAAAGTGCCCAACACATTGGCTGAGCTAGGCAAGTTGACTTTAAAAGCAGAAGCAAACATCATCAAGCTGCCTAACATCAGCGCGTCTGTGGGCCAGTTGATTGCTTGTATCGAAGAGTTGCAAGCCAAAGGCTATGACATTCCAGATTACCCTGCTGAAGCTAAAACTGACGAAGACAAAGCCTTGCGCGCACGCTACAACAAGTGCACAGGTAGCGCTGTGAACCCAGTACTGCGTGAAGGTAACTCAGACCGCCGCGCGCCTAAAGCCGTGAAAGAGTTCGCCCGTAAAAACCCGCACTCGATGGCTGAGTGGAGCCAAGCTTCTCGCTCGCACGTGTCACACATGCACGCTGGTGATTTCTACCACGGCGAGAAGTCCATGACATTAGACAAAGCCCGCGACGTGCGTATGGAGCTGATCACCACCACTGGCAAAACCATTGTGCTGAAAGAAAAAGTGTCACTCTTGGACCGCGAAGTGATTGACAGCATGTACATGAGCAAAAAAGCGCTATGCGAGTTTTATGAAAAAGAAATTGAAGACGCTTACAAGACAGGCGTGATGTTCTCCCTGCACGTCAAAGCCACGATGATGAAGGTGTCGCACCCGATTGTTTTCGGTCACTGCGTGAAGATTTTCTACAAAGACGCTTTTGCCAAACACGGTAAATTGTTTGACGAAATCGGCGTGAACGTGAACAACGGTATGGCTGACTTGTACGCCAAAATCGCCACCCTGCCACAGTCAAAACAAGACGAAATCAAACGCGATATTCACGCTTGCCACGAAGGCCGCCCGGCTTTGGCTATGGTAGATTCAGCCAAAGGCATCACCAACTTCCACTCACCTAACGACATCATCGTTGATGCATCTATGCCAGCCATGATTCGCAATGGCGGCATGATGTGGGATGCTAATGGCCGGTTGAAAGAAGTCAAGGCTGTGATGCCAGAGTCCACCTTTGCGCGTATTTACCAAGAAATCATCAACTTCTGCAAATGGCATGGCGCGTTTGACCCGAAAACCATGGGCACCGTGCCTAACGTGGGATTGATGGCGCAACAAGCTGAGGAATACGGCTCACACGACAAAACGTTTGAGCTCGCCGAAGGCGGCGTGGCCAATATCGTTGACATCGCAACTGGCGAAGTGCTGTTGTCTGAAAACGTCGAAGCTGGCGATATTTGGCGTATGTGCCAGGTGAAAGACGCACCTATTCGCGATTGGGTGAAACTCGCCGTCAACCGCGCCCGCAACTCTGGCATGCCGGTGGTGTTCTGGTTAGACCAATACCGTCCGCACGAAGCGCAGTTGATCACCAAAGTCAAAATGTATTTGCATGAGCACAACACCTCAGGCTTGGACATCCAAATCATGAGCCAAGTGCGTGCGATGCGCTACACCCTTGAGCGCGTGGTTCGTGGCTTAGACACCATCAGCGCGACTGGCAACATCTTGCGTGATTATTTGACCGATTTGTTCCCTATTTTGGAACTCGGTACCAGCGCCAAGATGCTCTCCATCGTACCGTTGATGGCTGGTGGCGGCATGTACGAAACAGGCGCTGGCGGCTCTGCACCCAAGCATGTGCAGCAGTTGGTAGAGGAAAACCACTTGCGCTGGGATTCACTGGGTGAATTCTTAGCTTTAGCCGTGTCTTTGGAAGATTTAGGTCTGAAAACTGGCAACAAAAAAGCCAAAGTGCTGGCCGATGCCTTGGACAAAGCCACTGGCGAATTGCTGGACACCAACAAAGGCCCTAAGACAAAAACTGGCGAATTGGACAACCGTGGCAGCCACTTTTACCTCGCGATGTTCTGGGCGCAGGCTTTGTCAGAGCAAACGCAAGATGCTGACTTGGCTGCGCACTTTGCACCTTTGGCTAAAGCTTTGACAGAAAACGAAGCCAAAATTGTCGAAGAACTCAAAGTCGTTCAAGGCAAAGCCGTGGATATTGGCGGTTACTTCATGCCAGACACGGCAAAACTAAACGCCATCATGCGACCAAGTGCGACGTTCAACGCCGCACTCAGCGCAGCTTAAGACTTTTTAAACAGCCTTGTAGAAAATGTAATCAGCCTGGTAGCGAACAATTTGTTTGCTACCTGCGCTGCCTGCATCACAGACACTAGCCGGTGCAACGCCGCCTGATGTCGCAACGCGCTGAATATAAGTCACCCCCGTCATCGCACCCGCGCCCATCGCTGGATTAGCCTTGACCAATTGCAAGGGAATATTGCCAGCGCTGCTAGGTGCTACTGCTACTTGTGCCCCTGTGAGTTTTGAGCCGTCCATGCTTTCCCAAGTTGCTGGCGGACCGTAGTATTTGCCCACTTGCTTGCCACTGCGGTCGTTCAACTTGGCATCTGGCCCGACAAACACCCATTCAAACTGACCAGCCATGTCTTTTTTCGGGTTGCATTGGTAAGTAATATCGCCAGCGCCCACTGTTTCTAGGGCGACTTTGTGACCGGCTGGCACTTGCACAGCGGCTGGCAGACCGGCTTGCGAATACATAGGCGCTGCTGCCATCATCGGCTTAGCCGACATGCTGCCGCAAGCAGAGAGCACGGAAACAGCCAAAACGGAAGATGCTGCGATTAGTTTGCGGGATGTGATTTTCATAAGAACTCCTAAGTTGTTGAACAACTTATACGCAGGGCTGGGCTGCGTTGGATTCAAACAAATACAAAGAAAATCGAAAAAGCCTCAAAAAGCTTTATCTAGCTGACTTCACAACGACCGCTTCAGCCCCTGCTTGCCACGGCGCATAGTTTTGCATGATAGTTTTGAAAGCAGCAGACGCCTCAAAATCTGCCAGCGCAGCCTGCAAATGTGGCCAATTTTGCGCTGCAAACCAAGCTTTATCAACGTGTGAAAATTGACGTAAAAAAGGCATGCAGCCAGCGTATTTACTGCCTAAGCAGCTATTTAAATCATAGCTGTTTATAGCCATTTCTCTATCAATGGCAGCTACAAACTCTGCCGCTTTAGCCCGATGAACTAAGGCATCGCAAACTTGGCCATCCTTCTCATAGCGATTCGGGTATTTGTAGCGGTCTAGGTGAAACTTAAAGTCGCCATCGCATTCAGCAATCAGCGCCAAGACCTCTTCTTCGCTCTCCAGCCAGCCGTATGGGTCGTTTTGCCGCAGAGCCCACAGCATGATGTCTAGGCTTTGGTCGATGACTTCGCTGTTTGGCAAAACTAATACGGGAACCGTGCCTTTGGGCGACGCTGCCAGCATTTCTGCGGGTTTGTTTTTCAAAACGACTTCGCGGTGCTCGTAATCAACACCAGCTTTCATGCCACTGGCCAGCAAAGCCAGCCGTGCCCGCATGGCGTAGGGGCAGCGGCGGAAGGAGTAGAGGATGGGCAAGTTAGGCATCATCCCGCAGTTTGGCGAGCTTGATTTGTCGCTGCCGCTCTGCAAAACGGGCTAAATCTGCTTCGGTTTTGCTTCCATGGCAGTGTGGACAACTCAAACCTAACACAAAAAGTGGCGATTCTTTGTCCGCTTGGCTAATCGGCTCGCGGCAAGCGCGGCACAGGCCGTAGTCACCGGGTTTCAAGCCTTGCCCCACGGTGACACGCTCGTCAAAGACAAAGCATTCTCCCTGCCACAGACTTTCTGCCTCGGGCACGGTTTCCAAATACTTCAAAATGCCGCCTTCAAGGTGGTACACCTCGTCAAACCCTTGGGCTTTTAGGAAAGCGGTCGATTTCTCACACCGAATGCCGCCCGTGCAAAACATGGCGACTTTGGTTTTTTTATCAATTTCACCGGCCTTTTTGGCTTCAGATTCCGCAATCTGCGGCTGCGCCATCAACCACTCGGGAAACAGCGAAAAGCTCTTCAACCGTGGGTCAACCGCGCCTTTGAAGGTGCCAATATCGACTTCGTAGGTGTTGCGAGTATCGATGACGAGCACATCAGGGTCAGAAATCAGCGCGTTCCAATCTTGCGGTTTGACATATTTGCCCACCGTCTCGTTCGGGTTCACCGTCGGCACGCCCATGGTGACGATTTCTTTTTTCAGCTTCACCTTCATGCGGTAAAACGGCGGCTTGGTGGACCACGATTCTTTGTGTTCCAAGGTCGCCAAGCGCGGGTCGTTGCGCAAATACGCCAATACCGCACGCACACCAGCCTCTGGTCCAGCGATGGTGCTGTTGATGCCCTCATTCGCCAGCAAAATCGTGCCTTTCACGCCCTGCGACTCGCAAAACGCGAGCAACGGCTCTTTCATCTCATTTGTAAAAGGCAGCGGTTAAATAACTTGAATCTGAAGTGCTTGTCATAGCCGCTATTTTATCGGTTGGCTACATTCGCAACATTCTTTACAAAGCCTTTGCACAGCAGAACTTACAGAAGCAAGCGAGAACCGTACAATTCACTTTGATAAGTTACTAACCAATGGGTTATTAACCTATTTTTTGTAGGATATTGAACTTGCGCCTTAGCACTCCCTCAAAGCGAGTGCTAATATAATTACCTGAAATCGCAAGATTGTTGAAAACACATTGTTTTTTCTAAGGATTAACCACAATGTCACTGACTATGAACGCTTTGCAAGCTGCTAACTTGAGCAATACAACAACACTCGCCACCGCCACATGGGGCGTCGTGCCATCGCTCGGCAATTTAGACGCCTACATCTCCAGCGCGAACCGCATGCCCATGCTGACGCTGGAAGAAGAGCAGCGCTTTGCCAAAAACCTGCGTGATAACAATGACTTAGACGCCGCTGAAAAGCTCGTCTTGTCGCACCTGCGCTTGGTTGTCTCCGTCTCCCGCAAGTATTTGGGCTACGGCCTGCCGCACGGCGACCTGATTCAAGAAGGCAATATTGGCCTGATGAAAGCCGTCAAACGCTTTGACCCCGACCAAGGCGTGCGCTTGGTGAGCTACGCCATGCACTGGATCAAGGCTGAAATTCACGAGTACGTGCTGAAAAACTGGCGCATGGTCAAAATGGCGACCACCAAAGCGCAGCGCAAGTTGTTTTTCAACCTCCGCTCAATGAAGCAAGGTTTCAAAGCGGACGCTGCCGCCTTAGGCGACGAAACCCATAGCGCAACGATGAGCGAGTCTGAAGTCAACTTGATGGCCAAGACCTTGAACGTGAAGCCCGAAGAAGTGCAAGAGATGGAAATGCGCCTCTCAGGCGGCGACGTGCTGCTTGACCCAACGCCTAACGACGACGGTGAAGAGTCTTTTGGCCCAATTTCATACCTGTCAG
>JBEGUP010000127.1:0-5443 GCA_041178825.1 Pseudomonadota bacterium
AGTTGGCTCATTGATATTTGAGTTTACACGCCGTAAGTTTGCTGTTCAGTGGAGCACGATTCAAGAATTTATTGAAAATGAAATTAAAAGAAAGGAGTCACTATGAGCTCCTATGCATTGCAACTTAAAGATTTACGTAAAAGCTTTGGCAAGAGCGAAATAATTCGTGGCGTTAATTTGGATATTCCAGTCGGTGAGCGATTAGCCATCATTGGTCCTAATGGCGCTGGAAAATCGACATTATTTAATTTAATCAGTGGACGTTTTCCACCTACAAGTGGTGACGTGTTGCTCCATGGCCAAAAGATCAATGGTAAAAAACCATTTGAAATCAACCGCATGGGTTTATCACGTAGTTTTCAAATCACTAATATTTTTCCTAAATTAAGTGTTTTTGAAAATTTGAGGTGTAGTGTGCTGTGGAGTCTGGGTTACAAATATACGTTTTTAAAGTTTTTGGCTGATTTGGATGATGCCAATGCAAGAACTGAAGAGTTAATGTCGATGATCAAACTCGATAAAAAGCGTGATGTATTGGCAGCTAATTTGACATATGCTGAGCAGCGTGCTTTAGAAATTGGTGTCACCATTGGTGGTGGTGCTAGTGTCGTATTGTTAGATGAGCCAACTGCTGGTATGAGCAAAACAGAGACAACGCGCTTTATTAGTCTTATTAAAGAAGTCACAGTAGGGAAAACGCTCCTAACAGTGGAGCATGATATGGGTGTGGTTTTTGGTTTAGCCGACAAAATTGCAGTCGTCGTGTATGGTGAAGTGCTGGCTTATGACACGCCAGATGCAGTGCGCGCCAACCAGCGCGTGCAAGATGCCTATTTAGGTTCTGCTGTTGCGGATGAACAAGGAGCGCAGCATGCTTAACATCGAAAACCTTCACGCTTATTATGGCAAAAGTCATGTCTTGCATGGTGTTACTTTCGATGTGCAGCCTGGTGAAATTGTGGCCTTGTTAGGACGCAATGGTTCTGGACGATCAACGACAGCGAAGGCCATCATGGGTTTGGTCGACTGGCAAGGTAGTTTGTCGTGGAAGGGCGCTCCGCTTAATCATAAAAAGGCGTTTGAGATTGCACACTTGGGTATTGGTTATGTACCGGAAAACCGTGATATTTTTCCAAGCTTAACTGTGCGACAAAATTTACTTCTCGGTCAAAAAGGAACTGGCAAAGGCAGCAGATGGTCGTTTGATGACATGTTTGCGATGTTTCCCCGTCTTAAAGAGCGTGAACATACTGAAGCTGGTGTACTTTCAGGGGGTGAGCAGCAGATGTTGACGCTTTGTCGTACCTTGATGGGAGATCCTGATCTCATCATCATTGATGAGCCAACAGAAGGTTTAGCACCAAAAATTGTTGAGCTTGTTGGGAAATATCTCAAAACACTTCGTTCTAAAGGTGTTTCTGTATTGTTGATTGAGCAAAAGCTAACGATTGCGATGTCTATTTCTGATCGTGCTTTGGTCATGGGGCATGGCAGCATCGTTTTTTCGGGAACACCTGACTCTCTTAGAGAAAACGCAACTATTCGTAAAGAATGGCTAGAGGTTTAGTGATAATTTGAGGACTTGTCCCTACGGGGACTTTGAGAGTTGAAATTCAATAATTTCTCACTACAATAGTAAAAAAGAACGACCGTTCTATTTTGTTATATGCATAGCTTTTGAAGGAACATTTGCATGACAGCACAATATAAAGTCCATGGTAACGTGGCAATCATCACTTTAGATAACCCGCCAGTAAATGGTTTGGGTCTGGCCACTAGACAAGGTATTACTGACGGTCTAGCTCTGGCAAATCAAGATGCATCTGTGACTGCAATTGTGATTACTGGCGCTGGCAAGGCGTTTTCAGGTGGCGCAGACATCAAAGAATTTGGTAGCCCGAAAGCTTTGCAAGAGCCAAATTTATTAAGTGTTATTTTGGCGGTTGAAAATTCTTCAAAACCAGTGGTTGCTGCCATGCACACTGTAGCTATGGGTGGCGGCTTAGAGCTGGCTTTGGGTTGTCATTACCGTATTGCAGCACCAGGCTGTAGCATCGCTTTGCCTGAGGTGAAACTAGGTTTGGTTCCTGGCGCTGGCGGCACGCAGCGCTTACCCCGCGTGCTGGGCGTTGAAGCTGCTTTGAATATGATGGTTAGTGGCGAACCTGTTAAAAGTGAATTGTTGGCGCAATTACCAGGTCAAAAGCTGTTTGATAAGTTGTCAGCATCAGTAGAAACTTTAGCTGAAGAAGCGCTGGTCTTCGCGCAATCTGTTGCAGCCGTTCGACCTTTGCCCTTGGTGAGAAATTTGCCTTGCAAGCATCCTTTGGGTGACGCCTATTTTGGTTTTGCTGGCAACATGGTCAAAGGTATGTCTAAAAACTACCCTGCCCCCATGAAGTGCGTGGAAGCGGTGATTGCAGCTACCAAGCAAAAATTTGATGTTGGTATGCGTATTGAGCGTGATTTGTTTATTAATCTCATGCTTACGCCTGAAAGCAAAGCTCTTCGGCATATTTTTGTGGCGGATCGTGCCGCTTCAAAAATTCCTGATGTCCCTGCAGATACGCCTCAGCGTGCTATTAAATCGATAGCTGTTATCGGTGCGGGAACGATGGGTGGCGGTATCGCCATGAATTTCTTAAATGCGGGTATCCCAGTCAAAATGCTGGAAATGAAGCAAGACGCTTTGGATCGTGGAGTGGCTACCATTCGTAAAAATTACGAAGCACAGGTCAAAAAAGGCAAACTCAAGCAAGACAAGTATGACCAGCGCATGAGCTTGTTAAGCACAACACTGAGCTACGACGATTTAAAAGATGCCGACATGGTCATTGAGGCCGTGTTTGAAGAAATGGGTGTCAAAGAAGCGGTTTTCAAAGAGTTAGATCGGGTGATGAAGCCTGGCGCCATCTTGGCTAGCAACACATCAACCTTGGATTTGAATAAAATCGCAAGTTTTACCAAACGCCCGCAAGACGTGATTGGTACACACTTCTTTAGTCCTGCTAATGTGATGAAATTGCTTGAAGTTGTTCGCGGTGAACAAACGGCAAAAGACGTTTTAGCTACCGTCATGGCCTTGGGTAAAAAGATCAAGAAAACATCGGTCGTATCAGGTGTGTGCGATGGCTTCATTGGCAACCGCATGATCGAACAATATGGCCGCCAAGGTGGTTTCTTGTTAGACGAAGGTTGTACGCCAGCACAGGTTGACAAAGCCATGGAAAACTTTGGTTTTGCGATGGGGCCGTTCCGCATGGGCGACTTAGCCGGCAACGATATCGGCTGGGCTATTCGCAAGCGTCGGGTTGTTGAAAAGCCGACCATGAAATATAGCAAAACAGCCGACTTGTTGTGCGAAAAAGGACGCTTCGGTCAAAAAACAGGTGCAGGTTGGTACGACTATATTGCGGGAAAACGCGATGCTGTGCCTAACGCAGAAGTTGTTGCCATGATAGAAGAGCATCGCAAATCTTTAGGTATCACACCCCGCAAAATTTCAGACGAAGAAATTGTGCAGCGTTTGGTTTACGCATTGGTCAATGAAGCGGCGCATATCCTAGAAGAAGGCATTGCTACCAAGGCAAGTGACATTGATATGGTTTACCTCATGGGTTATGGCTTCCCGATCTATCGTGGTGGTCCTATGAACTATGCTGATCAAGTAGGCTTGTTCAATGTGGTTCAAAGTATGAATAAATTTGCGCAAAATCCTTTGGATGATGCAGCGTTCTGGAAGCCTGCCCCTCTTTTGGCAAAGCTGGTAGCAGAAGGCAAGACTTTCAATTGAATGGTTCTACTCGCTTGAGTGTGTATCAATTTATTCACAGAATTTCATAGAATATAAGGGGTTAAAAATCATGACATCCGCTGTAATCGTTTCTACTGCACGTACGCCTTTGGCAAAAAGTTGGAAAGGCGCTTTTAATATGACCCATGGCGCGACACTGGGTGGTCACGCTGTCGAACATGCTGTTAAGCGTGCAGGCATTGAAGGCGCTGAGGTTGACGACGTTATCATGGGGTGCGCCAATCCTGAGGGCGCGACAGGCGCCAACATTGCACGTCAAGTAGCGCTTCGTGCCGGCTTACCTATTACCACTTCGGGTATGACAGTCAATCGCTTTTGTTCCTCGGGCCTGCAAACCATAGCCTTAGCAGCACAGCGCATCATTGCGGGTGAAGGCGATATTTATGTGGCTGGTGGTGTAGAGAGCATCTCCTGTGTTCAGCAAGAGATGAATACGCACATGATGGCAGATTCTTGGTTGGTTAAAAACAAACCAGAAATTTATTGGAACATGCTGCAAACGGCTGAGCAAGTCGCAAAGCGCTACGGTATCAGTCGCGAAGCAATGGACGAATATGGCGCAGCAAGCCAGCAAAAAGCAGTTGCCGCATTGGCAGCAGGTTTGTTTCAAGCCGAGATTGCGCCTATAACGGTGACCATGGGTGTTGCAGACCCAGTGATGGGTTTGACGACCAAGCAGGTGACGGTTAGCAATGATGAAGGCATCCGTGATGGCACAACGAAAGAAGGCATCGCTGGACTACGCTCAGCCTTGCCAGGTGGGTTGATATCTGCGGGCAACGCCAGCCAGTTTTCTGACGGCGGTGGTGCTTGTGTGCTAATGAACGAAACATTAGCTGAGAAAAAGGGATTAAAGCCTCTAGGTCGTTTCCTTGGTTTTGCTGTTGCAGGTTGCGAGCCTGATGAAATGGGTATTGGCCCTGTATTCGCAATTCCTAAAGTTCTAGCGCGTCTCGGTCTTAAAGTCAGCGATATAGATTTGTGGGAATTAAACGAAGCATTCGCTGTGCAAGTTTTGTATTGCCGCGACAAGCTGGGTATTCCTGCTGATCGCTTGAATGTCAACGGTGGCGCGATTGCAGTGGGTCATCCTTACGGTGTCAGCGGACAGCGGTTGACAGGTCATGCATTGATCGAAGGCAAGCGTCGCGGCGCTAAGCGCGTTGCGGTGACCATGTGCATCGGTGGCGGTATGGGTGCTTGTGGCATTTTTGAAGTTTTGTAAAAAGGTCGACTATGGGTTTGCGTTCGACGATTGATTATTTACTTTACGATTGGTTAAATGTTGAATCGTTGAACAGGCGTGAACGATTTGTCGATCATTCACGCGAAACTTTTGATGCCGTTTTAGACACTTGCGAGCGTATAGCGCGCGAAAAATATGCACCCTTCAACCGCTTAGTTGACACGCAAGAGCCGCAGTTTGATGGTGAAAAAGTCATCTTGCCTCAGGCCACGCATGACGCGCATGCTGCCTATGTGGCTTCCGGCATGCTTAGCGCTGCGCAGGACTATGCCTTGGACGGCATGCAATTACCCTATGCGGTAGAGGCTGCAGCAAATGCCTTTTTTGCCTGTGCGTCTGTCAGTATAGGTTCCAATATGTTGACGGCGGGTAATGCTGGTTTG
>JBEGUP010000128.1:0-5710 GCA_041178825.1 Pseudomonadota bacterium
CCTGGGGTATCCGCTGGAATCAAAATCATGCTCTGCTGCGAATGGCGTGGCGCTTCAGGATCTGTTTTGCCCATGGTGATAAAAATTTTGCAACGTGGATCGCCAGCGCCAGAAATCCACCACTTGCGGCCGTTGATGACGTACTCATCGCCTTGGCGCTCTATGCGAGTTTCGATGTTGGTGGCGTCTGAGGACGCTACATCCGGCTCTGTCATCGCAAACGCAGAGCGAATTTCACCATCCAAGAGAGGTTTTAACCAACGCGCTTTGTTTTCTTCAGAGCCATAACGGGCAATCGTTTCCATGTTGCCAGTGTCTGGTGCGGAGCAGTTGAATACCTCGCTCGCCCATGTCACTGCACCCATAATTTCAGCCAACGGCGCATATTCTTGATTTGTCAAACCCGCGCCAGAGTAGCCAGATGCTGATGCGCTGCCTACGGGCAAAAACAAGTTCCACAACCCAGCTGCTTTGGCTTTAGGTTTCAAGTTTTCAATGGTTTTAAGCGGTGTCCAGCGTTTGCCGGCGGCGGTGTTGGCAGCCAATTCGTCGCTGTAGGCTTTCTCAGCGGGGTAAACGTGCTCGTCCATGAACTGCTTGACTTTGGCTTGCAGTTCTTTGGTTTTAGGTGAGTAGTCAAAATCCATGTTTTTTCTTAGCTTTCTTGGGTTGTCTTGGTTATTAAAATTTCAAAAAAACCGTCACACTTGCTGCGCAAATTTCCAGCCCATTTGCGCCAGTTGTTTAGCACCTGCACCAGAGCTTGCCGCTTGTGCACTGGATGCTGTACCCGCTTCCACGCGCTTGGCAATGCCTTGCAAAATGGCAGCGAGTCTGAACAAGTTGTAGGCCATGTAAAAGTTCCAATCTGCTTTCAATTCTGCAGGCGTACACCCTTTTGTGCTGTCGCAATAGCGACGAATGTAATCTGCCTCACTAGGAATACCCAGAGCCTCCAAATCCAAGCCGCCAATACCGCGAAACGAACCCGGCGGAATGTGCCATGACATGCAGTGGTAGCTGAAATCTGCCAACGGATGCCCAAGGGTCGATAGCTCCCAATCCAACACCGCAATCACACGTGGCTCGGTGGGGTGAAACATCAAATTATCCAGCCTGAAATCGCCATGCACAATGCTGACTTTTGATTCGTCTTTCGCACTGGCTGGCATGTTCGCTGGCAGCCATGCCATCAGCTTATCCATCTCATCGATTGGTGTGGTGATAGATGCGTTGTATTGCTTGGTCCAGCGGCCAATTTGACGCTCAAAATAATTACCCGGTTTGCCGTAGCCGCTCAAGCCCTGTTTTTCAACATTGACGGTGTGCAGCGCAGAAATGACGCGGTTCATTTCAGAATAAATGTCACCTCGTTGCGTTTGCGTCATGTCTGGCAAGGCTTGATCCCACAACACACGACCATTCATGCACTCCATCACGTAAAAGGCACGGCCGATAACAGCTTCGTCTTCGCACAGGCAATACATTTTGGGTACAGGTACGTCCGTACCCTGCAAACCACTCATCACCGCAAATTCACGCTCTACAGCGTGAGCGGAAGGTAGTAACTTGGCGACAGGACCAGGTTTGGCACGCATCACGTAGCTCATGCTGGGGGTGACGAGTTTGTAGGTCGGGTTGGATTGACCGCCTTTGAACATTTCAACGGTAAGCGGGCCTTTGAAGCCAGCTAAGTGTTGGTCTAAATACTGGCTCAGTGCAGCGACATCAAACAAGTGCTTTTCTGACACTTCTTTGGTTCCGACAAAATGCTGAAAATCAACCATCATTCCTCCACAATTGTTATTCGGCTCAAGGCTTCTCGATCGCGTATGACCAAACCGCCCGGTTCTATGCGTAAAACGCCGTCGCGTTCCATCGCTTTGAGTTCTTGGTTGACCCGCTGGCGCGATGCGCCCAGCAGCTGCGCCAGTTCTTCTTGTGCCAGCTGCAGGCTGATACGCATTTCCGCGCCATTTTCTAAGTTGGGTACGCCGTAGCTACGTACCAAATGCACCAACTGCTTTGCTAAGCGCGCTTTAAGCGGCAGTGTGTTTAAGTCTTCGACCAAGCCAAAAAGTTGACGAATACGTCGTGCATGCAAACGCAGCATGGCTTCGTAGAGTTCGGTGTGAATCGCTAAAATCTTTTTGAAGTCCGCTTTGGCAACGCACAAAATAGTTGTCTCGCCGTGAGCATAAGCATCGTGCGTGCGCCTATCACCATCAAAAATAGACACATCGCCAAACCAGATGCCAGGTTCAACATAGGTCAGTGTGATTTGCTTGCCTGACACCGAAGTTGAGCTTACTCGTACAGCGCCTTTGGCACAGGCAATCCATGTCTCTGGCGGTTCGCCTCGCGCAGCAATCAAATCGCCATCACGGTAACGTTTGACGTAGGCGCATCTGAGAATATCATGCCGCAAAGACGGTGAAAGTGAAGAGAACCAGCGACCTGAGTTGATGGCTTCGCGTTCTTCGATGGTGAGTATGGGTTCGTCCATGGGGGTGTGAGTGTTAGTTTTCTACAATAGTAAGGCGCATCAAGGCATCGCGGTTGCGTACGATCAAGCCACCAGGCTCTATGCGAATCACCTCGTCACGCTCCATGGATTTAAGTTCTTGATTCACGCGTTGTCGTGACGCACCCAGCAGCTGTGCCAATTCTTCTTGAGCTAAATGTAAGCTGATTCTCATTTCAGCACCATTTGCCAAACTGGCAACCCCGTAGCTGCGTACCAAGTTAACCAATTGCTTCGCTAAGCGAGCGCGAAGGGGTAGGGAGTTTAAATCTTCGACCAAACCAAACAAGAGCCTCACGCGGCGAGCGTTCAGTCGCAGCATGGCTTGATACAGCTCGCTGTGTGTGTCTAGTATCTTTTGAAAATCATGCCTTGCGACATTGAGCAGCGTGGTGTTGCCATGCGCAAAAGCGTCATGCGTACAACGGTCGCCATCAATAATCGCCACATCACCAAACCAAATGCCAGGCTCGACATAGGTAAAAGTGACTTGCTTGCCCGCAGATGTCACTGAACTCACACGAACTGCGCCTTTAGCGCAGGCAAACCAAGTATCAGAGGGCTCGCCCCGTGTCGCAATCAGTTCACCGTCTTTGAATCGCATCACATAGGCGTAACGCAAAATGTCATGCCGCAAAGATGGTGATAGCGATGAAAACCAGCGCCCTGTGTTGATTGCTTCGCGTTCTTGGATAGTGAGTATTGGATCGTCCATGTCTACAAATGGGTATTAAAGCTAACAGCTTACATTGTCGCGGCTGTGAAAGGTTTAAAACTGAGGTTTGTCACAAGGGTGTCAGCGTCGTTTTTACGTCTTGTTCCAAATTAAGCAGCCCTTCAAAGCTATTTTTTCGCCTTAAAGCGTGAAAATATGGATAACTTACTGCTTCGATATTCAAGCAGTACAAACTCTAGACGTGAAGAAATCTGAATCATGATGACGTTAACAAAACAAACATGGCTCGCTGCAGGCACTGTGATGGTGGTGGTTCTCACCGGCTGCGGAGGCGGTGCATCCATCGCGCCAAGTCCTAGCCCCACGCCGGCCCCAGCCCCTTCCGCTACGCCGACCCCAACACCCGCAGCAACCCCAACACCAGTACCTGCGCCAGCGCCAACAGCGGCAGAATGCCCTTTTGGGAATTACAAATCTGCCGTTGCCGCCGAGATCAATGCCATTCGCTCTAGACCTCAAATATGCGGCGGTGTCGCTTACCCCGCCGTTGGCGGGTTGGGGTGGAACGGGCAGTTGGAAAGCGCCGCCGACAAACACGCCACAGACATGGCCGTCAACAACTTTTTTGCCCATCCAGGTTCAGACGGCTCAAGAATCGGCGCGCGCGCCAGTTCGGCTGGCTATGCATACAGTAAGGTTGGTGAAAATATTGCTGCTGGTCAAACATCTGCCGCCCAAGTCAGTGCAGATTGGCTAGCCAGCGCCAGCCACTGCGCTAACATGATGACCACATCGTTTGTAGACATAGGGGCTAGCTGTAAACACAATCCGAGCAGCACCTACCAATATTACTGGACGCTGGTGATGGGTAATCGATAGAGCGCGATAGATCTCATTTCGCTATAAAATATATAGCAATTTTCAAGGGTTAAATATTCATTTGCCCAGCGTATTTACTGCCTAAAAAGCTATCTAAAATATAGCAAAATTAACCTAAATATGGGTTGATTTATTACGTTTTACTCGTATATTCACTCGTACTTAGGTGTCGTTTTGCTCAAAAACGCCTCAATGCCAATCCCCGCATTGTTGTGCCGCAAATTCGCCACGAAGTTGTCGCGCTCCAGCTTTAAGTGTGTAGGCAGAGTATTGTTAGCCGCTTCGTTGACCAGTTCTTTGCAACTGGCGAGCGCGTTGGGCGCTCTGGCGTTCAGGGTTTCTGCCAAAACCAAAGCCTCTGTCAATGCTGTACCTTGATTTACCAATCGGTTAATTAACCCCAAGGTGTGCAAGCGAGGCGCGTCTAACTTGTTGCCACACATCAATAATTCTGTGACCAACTGGCGCGGCAGGGCACGGCTGAGCGACCAGCTGCCGCCGCCGTCGGGGGACAGGGCAATATTGCTGTACGCCATCACAAACACAGCGTTTTGCGCCGAAACGATGAAATCGCATGCCAGCGCCAGCGAAAACCCCGCACCTGCTGCTGCCCCCTCAACCGCTGCGATGACGGGCTTTGGGAAGGCGCGAATCGCCTCTATCCAGCTATGCAACGCCTCAATGCTGGCTTTTTGCACCTCAGGCGGTGCTTGGCGGTTGTTTTGCATGCGACGCAAGTCGCCCCCTGCGCAAAAAGCTGGGCCAGTGGGCGTGTTCGCACCCGTGATGATGACGCTGCGCACCTCGGGGCTGGATTCCGCCACGTTCAGCGCCTCAATCCCAGCGGCATAGATTTCGGGCCCTAGCGCGTTGCGGTTGTCGGGGTTGCTGATGGTCAGCACCATGGTCAAGCCTTCACTGGTGCTTTTGAGTTCTGCGGGCATGGTTTTCCTAAGTTATGGATTCCCGCCTACGCGGGAATGACGGTGTTTTTGTTTATTCCTCAGTGTGCAATAACGACAAGCCAATCGCTCCACGTCGGCGTAGCCACGGGCTGGGGCGGTAGCGGGGATCGCCGTAGACGGTTTGCATGTTGAACAACACTTCCAACACATTGGTGGGGCCATATAAATTGCCCATCGCCAGCGGGCCTTGCGGGTAGCCTAAGCCTAGGGTCACAGCAGTTTCTAAGTCGGCAGGGCTGCAAACGCTTTGCTGGCAAATGTCAGCAGCGATGTTGACGATGGTGCTCACCACCCGCTGTGTCACAAAACCGCCGCTGTCACGAATCACACTCACCGCTTTGCCGTCGCGGGCGAACAGGGCGTGGGCCGCGTCGCGCATGTCGGCGCGCGTGGCGGGGCGTCAATCATCATGTCGATACCTACTGTGCGGCTTGGGTCCAGGCGCTCCACCACGGCGACGGTGGTGATGTCGAAGCCCAGCGGTGCAACGATGGTCAGCGCATTCATAGACGGCGAAGCACCGGTTTCAATCGTTGCGCCCAAGTCTTTGAGCAATTGCAGCAACTCTGAGCGGCGCGAAGCGCGGGGAGATACCCAAACCGGCGGCATGTCGGTTACTACGGGAACGGCCGGTTCAGGCGGAATCACCGCTGCGCCGTCTTTGTA
>JBEGUP010000129.1:0-5401 GCA_041178825.1 Pseudomonadota bacterium
TTGCCAACGGTCAGCAAACTGGTTCAAACCACGGCTGATGGCTTTCCAATCGCCTTTATTTGCCAATTCAGCAACCGCTGAGCCACCCCAAGCTGTCACTTCAGCCAGCAAATTCAAGCGCTCAGCGCGATGAATGGCGTTTTCAGCTTTGACTTTTTCAATCCAAGCTTCCACCACCACGTGTGCTGCATTGCATGCGTCGTCAAAACGCTTCCACAGGGCGTGGTTGGCAGGGCCGCCTTGGTCGGTTTGCTTCCACTGGTCGCGCATGGCACGCAAGGTTTCTTGCATTTTGCGGCCACCCAGGGCTTGGCCGTCGGGGCGTTTCAGCAAACCTTCGGCTTTAATAAGCAGTTCTTCACGAATTTGATCCGCGCGCCAGCGCTGCCAGCCTTCTAACTCGCCCGCAGCAGCAAGTGCTGCGTGGGCTTGGTTTTCCAACTTGTCGTCAATCAACCTGCCGTGTTCTTTCAGGGCATTACGCAGGGCATTGGCTGCTCCGGCGCTGGCTTTGCCGTGGCCTTCAGCCACTTCTTGCTCTAATTTTAAGAGCGACGCACGCACATAATTCGCTGCTTGGAGCTTGATTTCAGGGTCAACTTTAGGTTTTGCGGGTTTTTTAAGCACTTCTTCCGCTTTGGCGATGCCGCGTAAGTTGCGAATCTCATCAGCCCAAACCGGTACCGGTGGCAAAGGCGCGGTAGCATCTGCCACAGCGGTTTCAGTCATCTTCAAGGCAGCTTGGAAAGCGTCCCATACTACTAATAGTTGCGCTTTTGAAGCTTCCAGCTGCGGTGCAAACTTGGTGTCCACGCTTGACCAATTGGCATCTACTTCCAAAGCCTGCGCTTGGTCTTGCCAATGCTGCACGTCAACTTGCAAAGCTGGCAGCACCGTTTGCGCGTCTTTGTAGCTCTTGGTAGACAAGATTTCGGTACGTTGCGCTAATAAGACGGCAGCTTCGCGTTGCACTTGGGTGTGGTGCTGCAGGTCTTCAATGCTTTTGACACGCTCGGCCAGCTTCAGTTTGACGCTAGCCAAGGGCTCTTTTGACAAGGGTGCACCCGCTTTGGCGGCGTCGCGCTGCCAAGCCATGGCATCAGCAATGTTCAATTTGCCTAATGAGAGTAGCGCTTGTGCTTTGGCAGCCCACTCTTCGCCCACGGCTTCTTGGCCTTTGGCTTTTTTGAGTTCGTCTAATTTTTCACGAATCGGTTTAACGGCACCCTTATCACGCAAACTCAGCTCTTTGAAGACTTCTTGCATTTGCTCGCTGCTAGGGTTGCTTGCCATCCAGTCACGCACTTTGGCAGCGCGGTCGCCCGCGGTGGGGGCAGAAAAAGCGCCACCAGTGAGGGCGTCAAGCGGATGAGGTTCAGGGGCGGATTTAGCGTTCATGGGAGCGTTCTTGGAGGCCGTCTTTGAAGATTGTGGCGATTTAGCAGCAGATTCTGTCGATTTTGCTGGTGAGGATTTGTTGGTTAGAAATTCAAACATATACCCTCTATTATCGTGCATCCACGCGGGGTGTAACACGAACGTCAACCATACTGATTCTTCTGCGGTTTTGAGACAACTTGAGCAAATTGACACACACTTGCGATTTATTACAACGCTGACATATTCAAGTAAATCCTAGGCAAACACGTCTAAACCCTTGAAATATCAGCCATTCTGGATAAATATACAGTTAAATAAGGAAATTAATGCATATCAAATCGATTTGATATGCTTGACTCAGTCTAATGAGCGCGTTTAGAATTCGCGCACTTATCGAAATATAGGGTTTACCCATATATCTCGCACCCGTTGCCGATATCCGGCAAGGTTCATCGTCATAAAAAAGGATAGCACGATAGCCCGCGTACCCAACTGAAACGTTGTTGGCTTGCAAAACCGCTCACCACATTGGCTGCGCTTGCAAACTGACCCGCAAAGAAAAGGACATGCTTCATGAAAGCTCTGACACAACTGGCCGCTTTTAACCAAGGCCTACGAGATAACTTAAAAACCGCAGTCAAAGACACTGCGGACGGATTTTTCGAAATTTTTCACAACGGCTTTGCCGTGATTGGCTTGACAGCCGCGATTTTAGTTTTAGTACTTTTGGGTCGCCCCGACCTGCGCTACGCCGGAGAAACCAAATTGCTTAGCTGGCTGCAACTGCGTCACACCGTCTTCACTACAGGCTCTTCTCAAGAAGAAGAGCAAGAAGTAGCTGTTGCCGACCTAGACGCTAGCCAGCGCGCTACTGCGACTGATCCTGCCGATTTACCCAAGCAGCAAGCTGCCGTGGCTTTTTGGCTGAGCAAAAAATACAAGGTCGCTCCTGAACCGCTCAGCGCGTTGGTGGCTGAAGCCTATGTTTTGGGTGCGAAAGCCAAACTTGATCCCACGCTGATTTTGGCGATCATGGCTATTGAATCTGGCTTTAATCCATTCGCCCAAAGCCCGGTCGGTGCCCAGGGTTTGATGCAGGTGATGACCAAAATTCACAGCGACAAGTACGAAGACTTTGGCGGCAAACTCGCTGCTTTTGACCCGATTACGAACTTGCGTGTTGGCGTCAAAGTGCTGCAGGGCTGCATTGCGCAGGCTGGATCCATCGAAGGCGGGCTGAAATACTACGTTGGCGCAGCCAATTTGGCCAGTGACGGTGGCTATGCAAATAAAGTCGTCGCGGAATATGCCCGTCTTTACCAAGTTGCTTATGGGAAAGCTGCTCCCGTGCGTAAACCAACTACTGATGTCGCCGAATCAACACTGATTCGCACCCAAACGCCAGCCGAGACGCAAAATGCAGCTCCTACCATCTTGCCGGTTAACTTGCCAGTCATGGCACCTGCCAAGCCTGCAGCAGACACTGCGGTTGAGAAAATAGCCGCTTTGTAACAAGCCTGGGAGTGGCAAGGGTGACAAGCAGAAATGCTTGTAGACACTTTGATCTGATCATGTTAAATTAACTATTTATAGTTACTTTTCATAATCAAAATGCATATACCCAAATTACTTAAAATTGTCAAAAACACATCTTTAGCGTGCTTTGGGGTTTATATATCTCTAAGCTCGCATTTGGCATACGCAGAACGTGGTGTTAGTGACACAACTATCACCATCGGAGCTTCAGTAGTATTAACAGGGCCCTTAGGTCCACAGACCATTGAATATGGTCAGGGTTCAAACTTGTACTTTGACTCCGTTAATGCAAAAGGTGGGGTTAATGGACGCAAAATTATCTATAAAACGATCGATGATGGCTTTGACCCAGCCAAGGCTTTAGCAAATACGCAAAAGTTGATTCAAGAAGAAAATGTATTTTTAATTTTTCAAAACACTGGAACAGCTCAAACTGCAGCCATATTGCCTTTAATAACTGAAACAAAAACGGTTGTTTTTGGATCAATTACTGGCGCATCTTTATTTAGAGATAAATTTAACCCGTTTATTTTTAATGTACGCGCTAGTTACGCTAGCGAGGCGAAGGCAACCATTAAACAGTTCATTCAAATTGGCGTCAAAAAAGTAGCGGTCTTTTACCAAGACGATGGCTTAGGAAACTCTATTAGCAATGAGATGAAAAAAGCAGCGAAAGAACTCAATTTTGAGTTAGTCGATTTTGTTAAGCTCGACCCTAAAAATCCCGACTTCAAAACTGCTGCAGCTCAAATTGAAAAAATAGCGCCTCAGGCGTTGGTACTCGCAAGTGCCGGCAAAACATTTACAGATACCATCAATGCCGTTTATGAAACATCCGCTAGGCCTTCTTTTTATGGTTTCTCTGTTGTAAACCATACTTCAGTTGCAAAATTACTGGGGCCTAAAGCACGCGGCATTGTTTTGTGCCAAGTGATGCCTAGCATGCGAGATACTGCAGTGCCCTTGGTTGCAGAGTTTTTAAATGCAGTTAAACAAAAGGACCCCGCAGCTTCAGGGACAGACTCACAATTTGAAGGCTTCTTAAATGCAAAGCTGTTAACAGAAGGACTTAGAAAAGCAGGACGGAATTTAACGACTGAAAGTCTTATTAAATCCATGGAAACTGCAGGAGAAACAAGATATGGCAAGTTCTCTGCTAGGTATACCTCGACCGCACATATTGGATCCACTTACGTTGAATTAGCCATCCTAGACGCTGATGGACAATTACGAAGATAACGCAATTGAGCTAAAATGATTCTGTACGCAACTGGCGATAGACAAAAGCCCTCACTGTACGAGTTGAGGGCTTTTTGTTGATGTGGGATCAATAGAACAAGCATTGAGCAACCACTAGGAAGCGTACCGCCCCTCAAAGGGTGTTCAGCCGTTCGCCTGGGCAGACTTTTGCGTTTAAGCTGGACTTACAGCAAACGACAAAGTCATAGCGCCTGTAAATTTCATGATTGGACTGAACCCATGTACAACCGTAACATTCTCATCGAGCAAACCGACCCTGAGCTATACGCAGCGATTTTGCAAGAAAACGCTAGGCAAGAGCACCACATTGAGCTGATTGCCTCTGAAAACTACGCCTCCCCTGCCGTCATGGCCGCGCAAGGCAGCCAGTTGACCAACAAATACGCTGAAGGCTACCCAGGCAAGCGCTACTACGGTGGTTGCGAATACGTTGATATTGCTGAGCAATTGGCCATAGACCGTGTGAAACAAATTTTTGGTGCTGAAGCTGCCAATGTGCAACCCCATTGCGGCGCTTCTGCCAACGAAGCTGTGTTTTTAGCATTCTTGAAACCTGGCGACACCATCATGGGCATGAGCTTGGCTGAAGGCGGACATTTGACGCACGGCATGCCCTTGAACATGAGTGGCAAGTGGTTCAATGTGGTGAGCTACGGCTTAGATGCCAACGAAGCGATTGACTACGACGCAATGGAGCGCAAAGCCCATGAATCCAAACCAAAACTGATCATAGCCGGCGCATCTGCTTACTCTCTTGCTATAGATTTTGAACTTTTTGCCAAGGTGGCAAAGGATGTAGGCGCGATTTTCATGGTCGACATGGCGCACTATGCAGGTTTGATTGCCGCTGGCATCTACCCTAACCCTGTGCCGCATGCTGACATTGTGACGTCTACCACCCACAAAAGCCTTCGCGGCCCCCGTGGTGGCATCATTTTGATGAAGTCCATCCACGAAAAAGCCATCAATAGCGCCATTTTCCCAGGCTTGCAGGGCGGCCCACTGATGCATGTCATCGCCGCTAAAGCCGTCGCTTTCAAAGAAGCCTTGCAGCCAGATTTCAAAATTTACCAGCAGCAAGTGCTCAAGAATGCCCAAATCGTCGCTGAGACACTCGTTTCACGTGGTTTACGCATAGTCAGCGGCCGCACAGAAAGCCACGTCATGCTGGTTGACCTGCGAGCCAAAGGCATCACCGGTAAAGAAGCCGAAGCCGTCTTGGGCA
>JBEGUP010000130.1:0-5370 GCA_041178825.1 Pseudomonadota bacterium
CGCAAAGCAACACCACGTCCAGTAGCACCAAAAGGCGTTTGCTACACAACGGGCAAAGGTCAAAAAATCAGCTTAGAGCGTGGCTCACACACCAACAGCAAGAAAAACCCAGGTAAGCGCGCGCACCAAGGTTGATCAACTCCCATTTCTTTGAAAAGGGTGAAAATTACCCAAAGTAACCTTTTGTTGCTTAAAACACCTTGATTTGTTTGTTTAAGTATTACTTTTGAATTAGACTTAAAGTTCTAAATTAATGTTAAAGACATCTAATTTGGTTTCTTGAATATCAAATTCAACATCAAAGGAGTAAGAAATGCGCGAACTCAATGTCAAAGAAATGGAAGCAGTCTCAGGTGGCTGGGGTTGCAGGACACGTCGTAGAAGCAGCTGTTCACCAACGCCAACACCTACCTGCACACCAACACCACCACCTACTTGCAGCCCACCGCCATCATGCGGCGTGACGCCTGCACCAGGCCCAACACCGTTTTAAGTCGGTAGCATCAAATTACTGATGCAGTAATTTTATTTTGCCACGGGTGACCATAACAAACGACGCTTTTGCGTCGTTTGTCGCTTCTGCCACCCAACTTACAATGTTTGCACCATGAAACATCAAGCAACTGATGCATTACACCCTGCTTTGTTTCGTCATGAAGCTGTAAGCGCTTTTCGCCCACAACAATACGGCGAAATTACTTTGGTCCCAGGAGTTTCATCGCGCTGGTTTGCAGTTGTGGGCTTGTGCGTTATTGTGGGTTTGACCGCCTTCATCGGCCTTGGAAGTTATACGCGTCGTACCACGGTAGGTGGGCTAATCTATCCTAGTGAAGGTCTGATTAAGGTGACTGCGGCTCAGTCTGGCGTTGTTGTTGAACAACGCGTGCAAGACGGGCAGCTTGTGAAACGCGGTGATGTACTTTTTGTATTGTCAGCTGACCGCTTGGGCGCAGACAATCTTGATTACCAGCGTGGGATTGCTACGCAGATAGAATCACGTCGTCGTTCGTTGGAGGACGATTTGAAGCGCGCTGCACAATCTGAGCCGCTAGAAACTGAGCAGCTCAAGCGGCGCTTAAACGCATTGCGTGCAGAGCAAGAGCAGGTTGCGCGGCAAGCGCAGCAATTAGGTCTTCGGGCAACAGGGGCCGAAGAGGCGCTCAAACGTTACGAAGGCTTATTTAAACAAGATTTTGTGTCCAAAGACGAGTTGTTGGCCAAGCAAACCGAGTTTGCTGAAGTGCAAAACCGCGTTCAAGGCAATCGCCGCGACATGCTGGCTTTAGAGCGTGACGTGGCATCTACACAGCGAGATTTGGAATCTGTACGTGTGCGGTTTGCAAGTCAGCGTTCTGAGCTAGACCGTTCAATTTTGACGACGCGGCAAGAGTATTCAGAGCTAGAAGCCAAGCGACGCGTCGTGGTCAGTGCCCCAGCAGAAGGGAAAATCACTCTGCTACAAGCTGAATTGGGTCAAAGTGTCGATGCGGGGCGTCCGTTGGCTCAAGTCGTGCCCCTGGTTCATCAGCTTACGGCACGCCTTTATGCGCCTAGTCGGGCAGCTGGTTTCGTTCAAGTGGACGCACCTGTGTTGCTGCGCTTAGATGCATTTCCGTACCAAAAGTATGGGCAACTTACTGGTAAGGTGGTGTCGGTCTCAAATGCTGCGCTAAGTACGACAGATCTGCAAGGCTATGTGCCCCGTACAGATGTAGCTGGCGAGGGTTTGTTCGCCATCACCGTGAGTTTGCCAGACCAAAAAATGGGTGATGCGGTAGAAAAGCTTCAACTGCAGTCAGGCATGCGGGTTGAGGCCGATCTATTGCACGAGACACGGCGGTTGTATGAATGGGTTTTGGAGCCTATCTACGCTGCGCGGTCACGGTTATAAACCCATCGACAAAAACATGGGTGAACACACACATAGAACTATGCCATTGCTTGACCGATTACAACTGAGCTGGGGGTCGCGTATTCCCGTGATTTTGCAAACAGAAGCTTCTGAGTGCGGTTTGGCATGTGTTGCCATGCTGTTGGCTAAGCATGGCACCGTGACAGATGTAGCAACGTTACGTGGTCGTCATGGTGCCGTACCGCAAGGCATGACGCTGCTCGATCTTGCCAGAGTCGCCAACGCTGAGCAACTGACAACGCGGGCCGTTAGAGCCGAACTTGACGAGCTACAACAACTGCGTTTGCCTGCCATTTTGCATTGGAATATGGCGCATTTTGTCGTGCTGTGCGAGATTCGTGGGGGCAAATACTATGTCATCGACCCTGCACATGGCGAACGTGTTTTTTCGCGGCAGGAGATGTCGCGCGACTTCACGGGCGTGGCTATGGAGGCATGGCCTGCGAACAATTTTGTGGCTAAGCAGGAAGCCCAAAGTGTCTCATTAAAAGCTTTGGTCGGCCGTGTCATTGGGTTGTGGCCAACGCTTTGGCGGGTACTCGCCGTGTCATTGACTTTAGAGGTGGTGGGGCTGATTTTCCCGCTGTTCATGCAGTGGGTGGTGGACAACGTCGTTGTAACGCGTGACCTTGGTTTGCTGTCGACGCTGGCATTGGGGTTTTTATTGCTGCTAGTCATTCAGCAGCTATTCACTTTGGTACGCTCATGGTTGGTGTTGAAGGTGGGCACGCAGCTTCGTGTGCAATGGCGCTCTAATGTGCTCAGCCATTTGCTGAGCTTGCCTTTAGACTATTTCGCACGCAGGCATTTAGGCGATGTGATGTCGCGCTTTGAATCAGTCGATCGTATCCAAAAAGTATTGACAGACACGTTTGTTGAAACAGCGCTTGATGGTTTGATGGTTGTCTTAACGCTGGGTTTGATGCTGCTGTACAGCCCCGTGTTAACAGCTATCGCTGTGTTTTCTGTTTTGCTTTATGCTGGCGTTCGCTGGTTGTGGTTTGGTCCGATGCGTAACGCCATGGCTGAGCACCTCGTGCGCAACGCAAACGAGTCTAGCTTTTTGCTGGAAACTGTACGTGGCATGCGTACTATCCGCCTCTTTTCACGTCATACAGAGCGCTTGGGTGCGTGGCAATCGCTGATGGTCGCGGATGTTAATGCTAACTTGAAGGTTCAAAAGCTTGAAGTTTTTTACCGTTTGATGCGCGGCACCTTGTCAGGTGCATTTGCCTTGCTGTTGTTGTGGTGGGGTGCGCGTGATGTCATGGCTGGCACGCTCAGTGTGGGTATGTTGCTGGCATTTTTGGCCTATAGAAACCAATTTGACAGCCGCTTTACTGAGCTGATTAACAAATGGGTTGATTTACGCATGCTGGGGCTGGACGCGCAGCGTTTGGCAGATATCGTGCTGACCGCACCAGAAGCGACATCAGCAGGTTTGGTGTCCAGATCATCCATGAAGCCGCCAAGCATTGAGATCAAAGACCTTCATTTTCGATACTCAGAAGGTACGCCAGACGTGCTTGCAGGTTTGAGCTTGACGATTCCTGCTGGTCAGTCAATTGCCATTGCCGGTGCTTCTGGCGGCGGCAAAACCACCTTGGTGAACTTGCTTTTGGGTGTTTATCACCCCCAGCATGGCGATATACGTATTGATGGTATGCCCTTAGAACAATTGGGTGTGGCGCAATGGCGCAATCAAGTTGCCACAGTGATGCAAGATGACGTTCTTTTCGCGGGTTCAATTGCCGACAACATCAGTTTCTTCGATCCCGCGCCTGATATTGTGTGGTTAGAGCGTTGCGCCGTCATGGCCGCCATCCACGACGACATTGTCAAAATGCCGATGGCTTACCAAACTTTGGTGGGCGATATGGGCAGCACTTTGTCGGGTGGTCAAAAACAGCGTGTTCTGTTGGCTCGGGCTTTGTATCGCCGTCCGCTCGTGCTCATACTTGATGAAGCAACCAGCCATCTGGATATTGCCGGTGAAAGCGACGTTAACAACACCATTGCCACCATGCCATTGACACGTATTGTGGTTGCACACAGGCCGCAAACCTTGGCATCTGTTGATCGTGTGATTGAGCTAGAAAATGGCTGCGTATTGCGTGATGAAACTGCCCAAGAGTTTGCACAACGCATGGCACAAGCAACATCAGGACGACCTGCATGATGCGTGGGTTGTATGTGTCGCGCTGTTTCGCGATGGGTCTGCTGCTTGGCGTTGTTTGCGTCAAGGCACAATCAGTCCAACAATACACGGCTGTACAGCTCAAGCTTACCAACACACTCTACGCGATTGCGCCTGGGAAACCAGAAACGCTGCAAGTGTCAGCGCCATTGATTAACTATGACGGGTTAACGCGTGCATTGAGCCAAACGCCAAACTGCGGTGCGTCAAATACGAGTCCCGTGACTGGGGTTTTGCGTATGGCCGCCGTTGTCAACCAAGTCATTTGCCATCGCTTGGGTGCGCGCGAGGGTTTTGGTTTGACCGAACAAGCCCGCGCAGCGCTAGAGCTTGCAGAAAGTCAGCGCCAACCTTCACTCAATCTTGTCGTCGGATTAGACGCAGAGCGCGGTGGTAACACCAACGGCACAGTTGCATTGCGAATGGAGTGGTTGCTGTTTGATTTTGGGGCGAGTAGCGCCGGTATACAGCAATCGCGGCTAGCCTTGGCGGCGGTGCTAGACGACCAGCGAGCAGAAGTCTTGTTGGCTTTAGCAGATGCCGCACAGTTGTTTGCTACAGCTAAAACAGCATTTGGCAGGCTAGATTCTGCTGCAATCAATTTGCGAACAGCACAAGACAGCGTTCGTATGACCGAGGCACGTCAAGCTGCAGGTGCCAGTTCGTTGGCCGAAAAGGTACAAGCGCAAACGGCTTTGGCACAAGCTCGCTTGGAAGAAGTGCGCGCTAAAAGCCAATGGTTGTCCGCGAACGGCTCCTTAGCAATAGCGATGGGGTTAAGTGCCAACCAAACTTTTGAGTTTGATGCCGCAGAAGCTGATGACGACTCGTTTTTCGAACGAAGCTTGGACATCAAAGCGCTCATCGAGGAAGCACGTTCCCGCCACCCCCGCATAACTGCAGCCCGAGCGCGACTGGCTGAAACGCAAGCACGATTCAAATCAATCGATGCAGAACGTTGGGGAAATATAAGCCTAAGCGCCGTAGCAGGCAGAATCCGTACCAGCGGCTACACCGATCTACGCGACACGGGCTCTGCCTCTGTATTATGGACCTTGCCTTTGTTTGATCGCGGGGTGACAACAGCACGTCAGCGTGATATCCAAGGTCAAATCCTAATTCGTAATGCTGGTGTTGACGATGCATTGAACCAAATTGAATTACAAGTTTGGCAGCAAAGCCAAACGCTGATCGCCGACAGAGACATCTTGCGCGAAGCCCGTGCGGTGCGCAACAGTGCCGAACTGTCTTTGCGCGTCAG
>JBEGUP010000131.1:0-5350 GCA_041178825.1 Pseudomonadota bacterium
ATTGTCCAGAATAAGAGACCGGGGAAGAATTTTTTGCGAATCATTTTTTTGATAAACAGAAACAAAATCATTCCAAATATCCTCCTCTGATCTAACTCCTATAAAAGACTCCAATAATTCAATATTAAAAGCATTTTTCCTCGCCCATGATGCCAAGGCCTCACCACTATCCGGGAAAAACCTCCAGCAGTCAACTGGATATCTGTGAAACATACCATTTGATGGGGCATTTATATATATATAACCACCTGGCTTAACAATTCTAGATATCTCCAAAAAAACCAACCAAAAAAATTCAGAGTGCTCGAAGCAAGATGATGTAACTATCGCATCCGCTGAGTTATCGGGGAGTGGGATTTTATATGGGTCGTCCATAATTATATCAACCCCACGGCCAGCAATGAAATCCAGCCCAATATACCTCGATTTCACTGGCGCCAATTCGCGCAAGGAACCATTTACATCTTGCGATCCAATCTCAACGATTGTATGCTCTCCAGATAACTCACCAGAACAATAGTTTTCAAAAAATTTTTCTCCATAAAACATTGCTGATTGATGCATAATTTAACCTTTATCCCAAATTAAGTGTTATGTTTTTCATGCCCAAACCAATCAGTCCGTGGCATACTGAAGAAGCTTGCACTTCCAATATCATCGCATCATGAATCCAGTTCAGCTGTACGTGATCATCTTGGGTGCCATCTGCAATTGCAGGTGAAATGCTGTATTGACCAGCAGGCAACACAGGACACCTGAACTCAAATCTTGCAATCAAAGTATCTCCTTCATTTGCTGAAATGGGAGCTTTGAGTGTAGAAAAGTAGGTATTGTCGACAAACAAAGGCTGTCCCAGCCTATCTTTAAATGTAAAACCAATAATAGGTTTTTGTATTGATTGATAAGCCTTAAAAGCAATCTTGAGCACAACTTCTTCACCACCGACGAGATAAAGCAAGCATTTATCGGCATTGTCAAGTAAATAGAGATACTCAAGTTTGGCTCCACCCATCCCAAATGATGGGGCATTTTCATCAAACTCAAATACCTTAATATCATTACGCAAATTAGTTGAATTAATAAAATCCGCCCTCATATCTCTATATTGAATGCTAGAACTATTAAAAATTAAATTATTCCTATTTTCCTCATTGCTGATCGCAGAAGTTTCTATATTTTGCGTTTGTTGATAAATCAACTCAAGATACCTCTCGACCACACTTTTGGCAGAACCAGTTGATATTACAGCCCCATGGCTTAGCAATACAGCACTTTGGCAAATATTGGTCACAGCAGAAGTATCGTGGCTCACAAATAATAAGGTGCCATTTTCACGAAACTTACGGATGAAACGCATGCATTTTTGCGTGAAAACAGCGTCACCCACAGACAGTGCCTCGTCCACCACCAATATATCGGCATCGACATGCGCAATCACGGCGAAGGCCAAACGCACATACATACCACTGGAATAGGTTTTGACAGGCTGGTGAATGTGATCGCCAATGTCGGCAAACGCCGCAATGGCGTCGATCCTTTGGTCAACCTCAGCTTTACTCAACCCATAGAGCGATGCCGCCATGTAAATGTTTTCGACACCGCTGAACTCAGGATTGAAGCCTGCGCCCAATTCCAACAATGCCGCGACACGTCCACGGACTTTAACCGCCCCTTGCGTCGGGTTAAGGGTGCCACAGATGATCTGCAACAACGTCGACTTACCACTCCCATTTCGACCAATGATGCCAACGGTCTCGCCCTTTTGAATTCGGAAGCTAACGTCTTTGAGTGCCCAAAACTCTTTGAAATACTGGCGTCGCCCACCCACCAGCATCTGCCTGAGGCGGTCGCTGGGTTTGCTGTAAATCTGGTAACACTTGCCCAGACCACTTACTTCAATGGCGTAGTCTTCGCTGGAGGCTTCAGAGGACATCAGCAAACCCCTTACGCGTCTTCTGGAACCAAGCAAAACCCAACATGGCCACCGCCAATGCAGCCACACCATACATCAAAACATGCAAGGGGTTGGGTAACTCACCCCAGTACATCAGGTCACGGGCCATTTCGATAGGCGCAGACAATGGGTTGAGCATGATCAACAACTGATAGGCGGGTGGCAATGCCGAAGCCGGATAAAAAATGGGCGTGAGAAACATAAGCATGGTGATGAACACACCAATGAGTTGCCCAACGTCACGCAAGTACACACCAAGTGAAGCCAGCGCCCAGCTGACTCCCATAACAAACATGAGCAAGGGCAACAGCAGCAACGGCAACAAGAGGACATGCCAGTGAGGCATACCAAAGAGGAGCAGATAGGCCATAAGCCACACACCAAGATTGACAAAAAATTGAAACAAAGCACTGCCTAGGCTAACCCAAGGCAAAACCTCCAGCGGAAAAACCACTTTCTTAACGTAATTGGTATTCGCAAGTATGAGCCCCGGGGCTTTGCTGATGCATTCAGCAAACAGGTTAAATACCATGAGGCCAGCAAACAATAGCAATGCAAACTCAGTTTTGGAGCCGCTACCACCGCCCCAGCGCGCTTGAAAAATAACGCTAAAAACAAAGGTGTACACCGCCAACATCAACATGGGTGTGACCAATGACCACATCATGCCAAACATGGAACCCTTGTATCGACCCACCACTTCCCGGTGAACCAAATTGCGTATGAGCCCCCTGTTCCGCAACAAGCTTGCGAGCATTTCACGGGGACCAGTAGAAAATTGCTCCATCAGTTAAATACCTCGGCGCAGATAAGCGTAAGGCCTTGCCGATCTTTGGCGGAGAGTTGTGGTGCCAAATCTGCTGGCCAAACAATGCCAATAGACATGTCGTTCCATGCCAAGCAGCGTTCATGCTCTGGCGCATAGTAGTCGGTGGTTTTATAGAGAAACTCAGCCGTGTCACTCAAGACCACAAAGCCATGTGCAAAACCTTCGGGCACCCATAGCTGGTGCTTGTTTTCCGCAGACAGCAATTGGCCCACCCAATGACCAAAGGTTGAACTGCTGCGGCGCAGGTCAACCGCCACATCAAAGACTTCACCTTGCACCACGCGCACCAGCTTACCCTGTGGACGCCGGATTTGATAATGAAGACCTCGCAACACATTCTTTGCGCTGCGACTGTGGTTGTCTTGTACAAATGTGGCCGTGCGGCCGATGGCTTCTTCAAAGCGAGCCTGATTAAAACTCTCAAAGAAAAACCCACGATCATCACCAAAAACTTTGGGCTCCAACAGCACAACATCAGGAATGGCTAGGCGGGTGGCTTTCATCGATAAACGCTCTATTTTAGGATGCGCAGTTGGCAGCGCCCAACACCATTTTGGTGTGCGACCATGCCATAACTTAACTGACATTGGTCTCGCCGTAGCAAAAAGCAATTTCTTCTGCGAAGTTTTTTAATTTTATCACAGCGATTGAATCGCCCCGGTTTTGAGTTGATCCTGTGCCATGGTGGGTCGGGTGATGAGGGGCGCAGCACTAAAATGAATCGCTTATGACTTCAAAAGCTCCAACAACTTTTAACGGTGTGACGGTTTACGTGCGCTTGGCGACTTATTTGCGGCACGACTGGAAGATCTTGGCAGTGGGCTTGCTGGGCTTTGCCGTGTACGCGGCCACGCAAGCGGGGGCGGCTTGGTGGTTGGAGCAGTTTGTTGATGCTGTCGAACACAACCGCTTTGACCAGCGTGGCTACTTGGCTGGGCTGATTTTGGCGGTGTTTTTTGTGCGCGGTGTGGGTTGGTTGTTCGGCAGCTACGGGTTTGCGCATGTGGCGCGGTCTTTGGTCGGCCGTTTGCGCATGCAGATGTTCGACCATTTGCTGGTGTTGCCTTCGAGCTACTACCAACGCAACAGCACAGCCGAGCTGACGTCCAAACTGATTTACAACGCCGAACAGGTCACGGGCGCAGCCACCGGTGCCCTCAAAACCGTGATCAGCGAGGGCCTGACGGTGCTGGGCTTGTTTGGATACATGCTGTACCTGAACTGGCGGCTGACCTTGCTGTTCATGGCCATCTTGCCGCTGATAGGTTTGGTGGTGCGCTTTGCATCCAAGCGCTTGCGGCGTTTGAGCCAGAACATCCAGTCCAGCGTCAGCGACATTTCGGCCTCGGCATCGGAGGCCATTCACGGCTACCAGGTGGTGCGCATTTTTGGTGGAGCGCAAGCCGAGCGCGAGCGTTTTGAGCAGGCGTCTGAACGCAATCGCCGCCAGTTTATGAAGCTGGTGGTGACCGATTCGGTGTCCACGCCCGTGGTGCAGATGCTGGTGGCGGCGGTGGTGGCACTGCTGACTTATTTGGCCATGTCGCCTGCGTTTTTGGGAGCCATGAGCACTGGGGCGTTTATTGCTTTCATTTCTACTGCAGCCATGATGGCCAAACCGGTGCGGTCTTTGACCGAGGTGAACGCCACCATTCAAAAAGGCATTGCGGCGGCGGAAAGTTTTTTCTCACTGTTCGACGAAGCGCCGGAGTTGGACACGGGCGAGTTGACCTTGGGTAAAGCGCAAGGCGATATCGTGTTTGACCGGGTGGGTTTCACCTACCCCAACGCCACGGCGCCGGCCATTCGATCGGTGTCGCTGCACGTACCGGCGGGCAGTACCGTGGCGTTGGTGGGCCGCTCGGGCAGCGGGAAGTCCACCCTCTCCAGCTTGATTCCTCGGTTTTTTGATGTGAGCGAAGGCCAAATACGGCTCGACGGCCAAGCCATCGACCGTTACACGCTGGAGAGCCTGCGCCAACAGATTGCTTTGGTGAACCAGCATGTGGTGCTGTTTGAAGGCACGATTGCCGACAACATCGCTTATGGCGCTTTGGCCCATGCCAGTCCCGAGGCGGTGGCCCAGGCGGCTGACGCGGCGCAAGTGACCGAGTTCACCCAACACCTGCCCGATGGTCTAAACACCTGGGTGGGCGAAAACGGTTTGCTGCTCTCAGGCGGCCAGCGCCAGCGCATCGCGATTGCGCGGGCCATCTTGAAAGACGCGCCCATTTTGATTTTGGACGAGGCCACATCGGCCTTGGACTCGGAGTCGGAACGACACATTCAGCGAGCCTTGGAGCATCTGATGAAAAACCGCACCACGCTGATCATCGCTCACCGCTTATCCACCATTGAGCAAGCCGACCAGATCGTGGTGATGGAGCAAGGCCAAGTGTTGGAGCAAGGCACGCACCAAGAGTTGCTGGCCCGGGGTGGGCACTACGCCGCGTTGTATCGGCTGCAGTTTTCTGACCAGTTGTGATTGTTCTATTGTCTTGATCCTGTTCCCGAAATGGGTGCGCGAATTGCAAAATCACATCTTGTATCAAATAGGTAAACAAACA
>JBEGUP010000132.1:0-5334 GCA_041178825.1 Pseudomonadota bacterium
AATATCTTCCCGCACCGTCGAATTAGCAATGGCCACATTGAAGTATCGAATACCGCACGGAATATTAAAAAAATCATCTTCGGATATCAAAGGATAACCATTTACCTCAGCCGCCATTGGACGAGATTCCACAAAGTACAGCTTGATATTTGATTTAGCAGATTCAGGAAAAGCTCTCTGCAAACTGTCCAATACAAATGGCATAACCCCACGAGCACATCCGCCTGCGCCATAAAGGCCAAAAATAAAATTTCCGTCGTGAGTTTGCATAGAAATTAGTAGACCCTCACTGAGGCAATATTGCGTTAATCACCCTATCTTGCTCAGCCGTTGTCAAACCCGGATAGATTGGTAGACACAACACCTGCGAAGCTGCATTTGCGGCAACACTTAAATTAGCCTTTGATGCTGAAGGCAAGTCCTTGTACATTGGAAAATCAGAGATCAAGGGGTAAAAATATCTTCGTGAATAGATATTTTGCGCTTTAAGCCTTTCGTACAAGGAATCTCTGTCTAAATAAAAATCGTTTTCTACAAAAATAGGAAAGTAGGAGTCATTACCCACCACACCTTCGTCAAGTGTCGGAATTCGAATACCCTTCACGTCAGACAGCCCACTCCTGTAGCGAGTTGCGATCTCCAGCCTATCCTTAAGATTTTGATCTATACGGCTCAGCTGCAACAAGCCCAATGCGGCATTCACCTCACTCATCTTCCCGTTAATACCGGCCTCAACAACCGTAACCTCATCAGTAAAGCCAAAGTTTTTCAGATGATCAATTCTTTGCTTCATCTCAGGCGTATTAGAAATAATCGCCCCCCCCTCAAAGGTATTGAACACCTTTGTAGCGTGAAAACTCAAAGCAGACAAATCCCCGAAGTTCAATAAGCTTTCACCACCAACTTGCACACCAAAGGCGTGCGCTGCGTCATAAATCACCTTCAACCCATTTTGCTTGGCTATTTGGCCAATCCTTTCAACATCACAAGGCCTGCCGTAACAATGAACAGGCATGATCGCAGTTGTTTTATCAGTAATGGCTGCCTCTATTTTGCGAGGGTCAAGGTTCAATGTTTCCGGATCAATGTCTACAAATACAGGCGTCAATCCATTCCAAAGCAGTGAGTGTGTTGTCGCCACAAAAGAATAAGGCGTTGTAATGACCTCACCTTTTATGTTTAAAGCTTGAAGCGCAGTTAGGAGAGCAATAGTGCCGTTATTGAATAATGAAATGTATTTCACACCAAGATATTGGCAAAGCGCCTTTTCTAACTCTTGATGAAATTCACCACCATTCGTCAAGACTTTGCTATCCCAGATTTTTTGCAACGATGCAACAAACTCTGAAAGTGGAGGCAAACTTGGCTGAGTTACAAAAATTCTTTTATCCATATGCGCCTTAAGCTTTGAAATCAACGCCACTCAAATACATCTTGATTACGTATGACGTGCACAGTGCGATCAAATGAATTCTCTTCATATTCAGAAGCGCTCTGTAGCAACCTCTGACGTTTGAGACGCGCAAGTTTTCGCGCCACCCAACTCTGGGCCATGTACAAACGCATCAGATTGCGGTTGCCCAAGCTGTCATTTTGATCCAGCTTCATTTCTAGCTTGAGCGCTTTTTGTGTGGTCATGCCGTAGTGGTGCAACCACGAATCAGCACAAGTGCCGGTTTTCAGGCCTGCCTCTAGCACGCGTTGAAAAAAGATGGCATCTTCATAACCCAACAGCTTGGGCACAGGCATAAAGTATCCAATCTCATTCCATACATCATCGCGAATGGCCATGCAAACCGCGTGCGGTGCACCTTCACGCACATAGCCAGCCATTTGGGTTTCCGCTTCTGTGGCCCAAGCTACAAAGTCGTAATTCAGCTCGCCTTCCACCATCGCGGGGCTGGCAACGTGTAATTGATTTGTCTCCGCGGCTGCCAACAATTTGCGCAGCCATCCTTTGGCGCAAATCACATCGTTGTTCATCACGACAGTCCATTTGGACTGAATAGCCAAAGCCCCTTGGTTCCATGCAGCGCCGCAACCTAGGTTGCGCTCATTCAACACCACCGCACCAAATCCTTGCTGACCAAGCCACTCCCGCGTGCCGTCGGTTGAACCGTTGTCCACCGCCACAATTCGCGAAAAATCCACTTCTTCACGGTCCAAACTTGCAATGAACTGCTTGGTGTAGTCAAGCTGGTTGTAGCAAGCAAAAGTAATGGTGTAACTAGATGGTGTCATGCTGCCTATTATCCTCAGACGCGTTCAGCAGCAATGCCGCAGTACACATCCACAAACTAGCTAACACCATGCGCCCCGAGTTGTGACTTAGAAAAACTTGCGTTAAGCCAAAGTCCATGTACATCATGGGGATCACCATACCCGCCATGGCGAGTGATTTCACCTCTACATTCAATGCATTCAAATGCGGCCTAAAGAACTGAAACATAGGGACCAAATACAACAACAGAAGCAGACAAAAACCTATCAATCCATGCTTCAACACAGCATCTAAATATTCGTTATGTATGTGGTCTACGCTGGAAATATAAGTTACGGATAAATCTCCGTTCGCGACACCTTGGTCTCGCAACGCGAGCCAACCTTGCTTACCGACGCCAACCCAAGGCGCATCTCCGATGTGCTGCATTGCAAATCGCCACATAGCCAATCGCGAACCCACGGGGCTATCTTGTTGATTACTCTCAAAAAACGCCGTTGTTTCAGTGATTGCAACAGACACACGCGATTGAATCACTTGATTCAAACCGAGCTGAACGCCGAGCACCCCCATGCATCCAACCAAAGCTGTGACTGTGATCAACTTTCTAAGCCATGTCCATTGGCTTGTGGCATGAGTCAATATCCAAAAGAAAATCAACACAATCGCGACCCAGCCGCCGCGCGTCTGGCTCCAAACCGACGCCATGACGCCAGATACAAAGCCAAACCACATCAACGCATTCACCCACGTCATTTCTAACGTGATCAAAGCGCGCACCATGCACAACACGCCTAGCAACAACGCAATATTGCCAAACATAATCGGGTGCAAATACCCTCCGGCACGACCGCCAATTACCATTGCTTGGTAACCCGCAAAGCATGCAGCACCGATCGCCCCAACAGCCAAACCCGTCCAAAACCAATGCGCACTAGGCTTGTAGCGACGTAGGAGCCAGATGCCAAAAACCAACAGGAAAAAGGGCACAAATGGATCCACAGACCGCCATGAAAACTGCTCATGCAAATTCTGCGCAAGCTGCCCCGTTGCATAAACCAGCAATGGGATCAAAAATGCATAAGCATCTGATGCCAATAGCCGATTACGCACAAACATCCAAATAACCAAACCCGCAAAACTCAACCCATAAAAACCTATTGAATAGCCGCTAGGCACCACCAAGGCCATCGCCCCTACGAGAAACAAAAACACAGCAGGCCAAACGTGCGACTTCATGTTGTTAAGCACGAATAGACTCCATCAATGAGGCATTTGCATCTTTAGACGCAAGGAGTGGCTGGCCATTAATCAAATGCAGCGGCCACCCAATACCCATAGCGGGGTCAGACCAAAGCAAGCTTCGTTCAAACTCCGGATAGTAGTAATCGGTCGTTTTGTACAAAAACTCGGCACTCTCGCTCGTCACCAAAAAGCCATGTGCCAAGCCAGCAGGAATCCACACTTGTTTTTTGTTTTCTGCTGAGAGTTCTAGCCCAAACCATTGGCCAAATGTGGGAGAACCTTTGCGAATATCCACCGCCACATCAAACACCGCGCCTTGCGTCACGCGCACCAGCTTGCCCTGTGCATTCTGAGCTTGGTAGTGCAAGCCGCGCAATACACCTTTGGCTGATTTGCTGTGGTTGTCTTGCACGAAGGTTTCTTTCAAGCCAGTAGCTTGCTCAAAGTCGCGGGCGTTGAAGCTTTCAAAAAAAAAGCCGCGCGCATCCCCAAACACTTTGGGCTCTAAAACTAAAACGCCCTCCAGGGGCGTTTGCATTACTTGATAAGGCATAGACCTACTTTAACAAACCCAACAAGTACTGACCATAGCCATTTTTAGCCAGCGGAGCAGCCAACTTTTGCAAGGCAGCAGCGTCAATCCACTTTTGCGAATAGGCAATTTCTTCTGGGCACGCCACCATCAAACCTTGGCGCTTTTGCAGCGTGCCAATGAAGCTGGCAGCCTCTAGCAAGCTGTCGTGCGTACCCGTATCTAGCCACGCATAGCCGCGGCCCATGATTTCTACATTCAACTGGCCCAGCTCTAAATAGCGCTTATTCACATCGGTAATTTCTAGTTCACCTCGATGCGATGGTTTGACGGCTGCTGCTATGTCGCACACCTGCTCGTCATAAAAATACAAGCCTGTGACAGCATAGTTGCTTTTGGGCTTGGCTGGCTTTTCTTCAATACTCAGTGCACGAAACTGACCATCAAACTCCACCACGCCATAGCGCTCTGGGTCATGCACATGGTAGGCAAACACGCTGGCGCCGCTGGTGCGAGCATCTGCGCTATGCAGCTGCTTGACCAAATCGTGGCCATAAAAAATGTTGTCCCCCAGTACCAATGCACTGGGGTGGTCTGCCACAAAGTTTTTACCAATGATGAAGGCTTGCGCCAAACCATCGGGGCTTGGCTGCACGGCGTATTCAATATGCATGCCCCACTGGCTGCCATCGCCTAACAGCTCAGTAAATCGCGGCGTATCTTGCGGGGTAGAAATGACCAATACCTCACGAATACCGCTCAGCATCAGCGTGGTGAGCGGATAGTAAATCATGGGCTTGTCATACACGGGCATCAGCTGTTTGCTGACCGCTTGTGTGACAGGGTACAAACGGGTGCCAGAGCCGCCCGCGAGGATGATGCCTTTGCGTTGTTTGGTCATATCTGCTCTTCTTATTTAAAGTATTTCTGCCAGCATTCGGTCTACGCCCTGCTGCCACTGCGGCAACACCAAGCCAAATGCTTGTTGTAGTTTATGCGTGCACAGGCGCGAGTTCAGCGGACGTTTAGCCGGCGTGGGGAATGCGCTGGTTGGTACTGGTGCCAGCTCGGCTACCTTGAATTGCAAGTCGGGCTTGATGTCTCTGGCTTTCTCAATCACATGGCTTGCATAACCATGCCAAGTAGTCTCACCTGATGGCACTAAGTGATATACACCACCTAGTGACTGATCTTGCATGCTCAGCACACAGCGCATGGCATGCGCTGTGACGTCAGCAATCAGGTCTGCGCCTGTAGGTGTGCCATGCTGGTCGTTAATGATCGTTAGCTTGTCGCGCTCTTGCGCCAAGCGCAGCATGGTTTTGGCAAAGTTGCC
>JBEGUP010000133.1:0-6680 GCA_041178825.1 Pseudomonadota bacterium
CAACGCCAATCTAACCGCTTTGGGCAAAGAACTCGGTACAGAGTTGGAATTTTTCCAAACCAACAGCGAAGGTGACATGTGCGATCGCATTCACCAGGGCTACAAAGATGGTGTTGACGCAGTTCTCATCAACGCAGGTGCTTGGACGCATTACAGCTACGGCATCCGTGATGCTTTGGCTATTTTGACTTGCCCAATTGTTGAGCTACATATGTCCAACATTCACGCGCGCGAGGCGTTCCGCCATGTGTCTGTATTTGCTGAAATTGTGAAGGGCCAAATTTGCGGTTTTGGTGAAGACAGTTATTTGTTGGCCTTGCGTGCTGCGGTGACTGCTGCAAAGGCGGTCAATAAGAGCGATAAACGATGACTAACATGACGATAAATGGCAATACAGAAATTATTGCGCATATAGGCTACCCCACGCACGCCTTCAAAGCACCGATGATTTACAACCCGTGGTTTGAAAAAGCGGGTGTCAATGCCATCGTTGTGCCTATGGGCTGCCAAGCGCAAGACTTTGAAACTTTCTTGCCATCAATTTTTAAGTTGACCAATATTCGTGGCGCGTTGATCACCATGCCGCACAAAGTGACAACAGTTGGTTTGTTGGATGAAGTTTTACCAACAGCAGCCATTGCAGGCGCCTGTAATGCCGTGCGCCGCACTGCAGATGGCCGTTTGCAAGGTGAAATGTTTGATGGCGAAGGCTTTGTGCGCGGCGTGTTGCGTAAAGGCATGAAGCTGCAAGGCGCGCGGGCATTGGTGGTGGGTGCGGGTGGCGTGGGGTGCGCTATTGCTGCATCGTTAGCGGTTGCAGGCGTTGCTGCCCTATGTTTATTTGACGTCAACGCGGAGTCTGCTGAAGGTTTAGCGGGGCGTTTGCGGCAACATTACCCTGCATTGCAAGTGATAACGGGCTCTAACGATCCCGCCGGTTTTGATTTGGTTGTGAATGCCACGCCCATGGGCATGAATGCGGGTGATGCGATGCCGATGGACGTATCGCGTATTGCATCAACTACCTTTGTTGGCGAAGTTGTGATGAAAACTGAGATGACGGCATTTTTGGCCGCAGCTGCTGAGCGGGGCTGCCGCGTTCAGATTGGCACAGACATGCTGTTTGAGCAAATCCCCGCTTACCTTGAGTTTTTTGGATTGCTAAGTACAACACCTGAAGAGTTGCGTGCTTTGGCAAAACTGCAGTATTAGTCTTTGGTAGCCCTGCGCTGAACAGCCTCAACATAAGCTTGCCCATCAGGGGCTTGTTTATTTTGTTGGGCATCCCAAAGCATTTGCCCCAGGCACTCCATCACGACGTGGTGGGCATCATGCAAAGAGTCTAGCCGTGCGGTCAATAGTTCAACCGCTTGACGTATGCCGCGCGGCTGGTCGATCGAGCATTGCTCGGTGATGGTTAAATGCATGGACAGATGCAAAAACGGGTTGGTTTTACCATCGTCCGTGGTGACGATGTGGTTTAAACTCTGCAGTGCTGCATCTACATCTTTTAAATCTGCGTGATATTCAGGATGCTCATCAATCCACAAGCTTGCTATGGTTTCAATAGCTTCTAAGGCAGTATCATTGCCGGCTTTGGCGTAAACTGAGCAAAAAAAGCGCCTAACATCGGCTTGTGTGGGTTGATACAACATAAGATTAATTTTAGACGACAATCATTCCCATGCTCTTAGAACAGATTCCACTGATCACTGACCCATTTTTTTACGCCGTCTCTATTCCCGCCGTTTTGCTACTTGGTATCAGTAAAAGCGGTTTTGGCTCAGGTTTTGGGTCTCTGGCTGTGCCGATGATGGCGATGGCTGTGACGGTACCACAAGCTGCGGCTATCTTGATGCCGGTTTTGTTGGTGATGGATTTACTGGGTATTTCTGCCTATCGAAGAGATTTTGACAAAAAATTACTGAAATTCTTGCTGCCTTGGGCTTTGGTGGGCACTGTGATTGGTACGCTGCTGTTCAAAGTATTGGATTCATCAACCGTGGCTGGCATCGTTGGTATTTTTACCTTGCTTTTTTTGGCGCAACGACTCGTATTTCCACCAAAACCCGACTCTGCCCCTCCTCCAAAATGGTTGGGAGCGATTTTGACGGCAACCGCAGGTTTTACCAGTTTCATAGCGCATGCAGGTGGACCGCCCATCAACGCTTATTTGATTCCTTTGAAACTTAAGCCCTTGGTGTTCGCTGCGACCATGTCCTACCTGTTCTTCTTCATTAATTTGTCGAAGTGGGTTCCTTATGCATGGTTAGGTTTGTTGGATATGCGGAATTTTGCGACTTCTTTGGTGTTGTTGCCGCTTGCTCCTATCGGCGTATGGGTCGGCGTACGCATCGCCAAGCACATCAAGCCTGACCTTTTTTATAAATTGCTCTACACAGGCATGTTTTTGACAGGGTGTAAACTCGTTTGGGATGGATTCAAGTAACGCTTTAAATAGCGTTCTAGATTGTGTTTTTCCCCGCCATCTCTCGCTCTTTCGCCATTTGCTCTGCAAGCTGTGCACGGCCTTGCTTGACGGTGCTGATGACCTTGGCGCGGTCTTGGTAATGCGGGTGCATTTGCTCTAAAAGCTCATAGTTGTGCGTTCTGAAGAGTTGCACGATACGGTTCGCATCTGGCGCAGCGTAGCCTAGCAGTTCTAAAACACTGCCTGCACTTTGTAAGCTGCTTTCAAACAACTCACGCTGAATCAAGGCGATATTGCGGTCACGTAGCTTGTTCCAGTGCGTGGCATCACGTGCGCGGACGACCAGTTGCAGTTGCGGAAAGTGCTCTTTGGCTAAGTCAACAATGGCTAAGGATTGCTCAACATCATCTACAGCAACAACCAAAATCTGCGCTGTAGCTGCGCCAGCAGTACGCAGCAGGTCAAGCCGTGTCGCATTGCCATAGAAAACGCGGTAGCCAAAGCTTCTAGCTGTTTCAATCATCTCCGCATCATGGTCAAGCACAGTGGTAGGTATGTCTTGCGCCAACAGCAAGCGACCCACGATTTGCCCATAGCGCCCAAAGCCAGTAATGATAATGGGTGCGGCTTGTTGCTCTGAAATTTCAGCAGGCAGTTCAACGCCGCAATTGGCATAGCGCGGCAACCAAAGTTTGTCGATAGCAATCAAAATCAGCGGGCTGATCAGCATAGACAGCGCGACAACTCCAATCAGTAAAGAAGCAGTCTCAGGCGCAAAAACTTTGGCTCCTGCCGCAGCTTGAAACACCACAAAGGCAAATTCACCACCTTGTGCGAGCAACAAAGTCAGCACAGGCCGCTCTTGAAAAGGCACACCCATGAGGCGGGTAATGCTATAAATCACTGCAAATTTAATAGCAATAAAAGCAATCAATACGCCAGCTATAAGCCAAGGTGAGTTAATAAGAACCGAGAAATCAATACTCATGCCAACGGCGATGAAAAATAAGCCCAGCAGCAGCCCTTTGAACGGCTCAATATCCGTTTCTAACTCGCGGCGATATTCGCTTTCAGCCAGCAATACCCCCGCTAGAAAAGCGCCCAAGGCCATGCTCAAACCGACAAACAGCATCAAAGCCGCAATGCCGACGACTAAAAGCAGAGATGCAGCTGTGAAGATCTCTGGCGTTTTGCTGCGTGCAATCCAACGAAAGATAGGGCGCAACAACAGCCTGCCACCAATCACAATGCCAGCTATTATCGCTATAATTTTAATAGCTGAATAAGCAATATCTACGCCGGATGATGCCTCATTTACCTCAGAACTGATGCCTAGAAGTGGAATCAACGCCAAAATTGGTATCGCGGCCACGTCTTGAAACAACAAAATCGAAAATCCGGCTTGCCCGCTGCTGGTGGGCAGCAAATTGCGCTCGCCCATCACTTGCAACGCAATAGCAGTTGATGACAGTGCCAAGCCCAACGCCGCGACCAGTGCCGTTTTCCAACCACCCAAAGCGCTAGATACGGCTGGAATGAACAAACTAGCAGCCCACAAAGCGATGAACAAGACAGCAGCACAACCCATGACTTGTGCACTACCCCAGCCAAAAATGGGTCGACGCAAGCTCCAAAGGCGTTTAGGTTCTAACTCCAAACCCACTAAGAACAGCATCAGCACCACGCCAAACTCGGCAAAATGCAAAATGTCTTGCACATTGGTGACCAAACCCAAACCCCAGGGCCCTATAGCCATGCCAGCGGCCAAGTAGCCAATGATGCTGCCCAGCCCTAGCGCTTTGGAGACAGGCACAGCGATGACGGCTGCGCCTAGGTAGATTAAACTGTTAATGAGCCAAGAGGGGGCGTGTTCCATACGTATTTTTTGTTTTTAGTGCTTTTGTAGCCTTAAGTATAGAGATACAAGGTACGAGCTTTGCCAAATTTATTCTCAACTTTGGGGCATTATTCGATGAAAACATTTCAAACTTTGGCCGAACTAGCGGCTTGTGTTGGCCAAGACGTTGCTGTCAGCGATTGGCTGACAATCACGCAAGAGCAAATTAACCAGTTTGCAGAAGCCACGGGCGACCGCCAGTGGATACACATTGACCCCGAACGCGCCAAAGCAGGCCCATTTGGTGCACCGATTGCCCATGGTTTTTTGACTTTGTCTCTGTTACCCCAGTTTTTTGCATCAGCTTTGCACGTCACCCAAACGCGTATGGGTGTAAATTACGGTTTGAACAAAGTCCGCTTTATGTCGCCAGTGCCTGTTGGCAGCGCCTTACGCGCAAGCTTGTTTTTAGTGGCTGCAGAGCCGATTGACAACAATGGTATGCAAATGACCTGGGATGTGACGATTGAGCGAGAAGGCGTTGCCAAGCCCGTTTGCGTGGCGCAGTCTATTTCTCGCAGCTATCCATAAGCGTCTGGTTCAGACCGTGATTTGTCCAAATCCGTTCTGTCGCCAAGCCTCATACACGGTGACGGCGACAGCGTTTGATAAATTCAAGCTGCGTTGATCAGGCAACATCGGCAATTTGATGCGTTGCTCGGGTAAAAAAGACTCACGCAATGCAGGAGCAAGACCCTGCGTTTCAGAGCCAAACACCAAGTAATCACCTGCGACAAATTGCGCTTCATGCACCAAACGCGTGCCTTTAGTGGTCAATGCAAACATCCGCTCAGGCGCGGGTTTCTGATCATCTAAAAAGGCTTGCCAACTGGCGTGTCGCTTCAATTCTGCATATTCGTGATAGTCCAAACCCGCGCGGCGCATGTGTTTGTCGTCCATGGAAAAGCCCAAAGGCTCAATCAAATGCAAATGACAGCCTGTATTGGCCGCAAGGCGAATGATATTGCCCGTGTTGGGAGGAATTTCGGGTTGGACTAAGACGTTTAATCTGCACTATTGAGCTTCTGTTCGAGCAAAAACTACTGCGGTGATGTGTGCTGCCCCTGCTTGGCGCAATGCTTCCGCAGCTGCAAACAAGGTGGCCCCACTGGTCATCACATCATCAACCAAAACAACGCGCTTGTCTTGCAACTCCTTCGCTCGAAGTGGTTCGACGGCAAACGCTGCCTTTACATTTTTTAATCGCTCAGATTTGCTGAGAGAGCTTTGCGTCAACGTGTCTTTGATTCGCAACAGCAAAGTCGCATCCGTTTTGCTGCGACTGAGGTGTTTGCAAATCTCCAGCGCTTGGTTGTAGCCACGTTGTCTAAGTCTAGCTTTTGATAAAGGCACGGGTACTATCAGGTCAGATTTGTCAACTGCATGCTCGACTGAAGGTGCGCTTTTTAGAAGTAGCGCAAACGTACCCGCCCAAGCTGGATTATTGCCAAACTTGTAACTGGCAATGCAGTCGCTCCAAGGGTATTCGTATGAAACGGCAGTCAGGCATTCGTCCAGCGGGGGCGGCTTGACGATGCACGCACCGCAGCGTTTGATATCAGCTGAAATACCAGTTTTAAGCGTCAGTGCACAAGTAGCACAGCGCCGCACGGGTTGCGCAAAGCGCGTCACACATGCCTCACAAACCATGCCATTGTTTGGCCAAGCCTTGCAAACGGCGCATTGGCTTGGGATGCGGTTCAAAGTGCGGTGAATTAAACGGCTGAAAATACTGCGTTGCATAGACTGCCAATATACTCTGTGTATTCAATCATCATGTCTACACAACGCCCGCCTACCATTTCTCCCAACGCTGCAGCTCTTTGGCAGCGTATCGCACCCGCTGCCACACCGTGGCTGCACGAAGAGGTCGCCAGTCGCATGGTGGATCGTTTGCAGTGGATCAATTTGCAACCCCAAGCTTGGGCGCACTGGGGCGCTGTGCGGGGCGGACAGCAGGCACATGCGGTGTTACTTGCAAAGTACCCAGAATCAGACTGTTTTATGCCTCTAGCCGGCGAATTAATTGCCGATACAGCTATTAAAAATATAGCAAATTTGACTATTAAAAATACAGCTGTAAGCGGTAAGTGGCAGCTTCCCAAATTATCAAACCTGTTTAAAAGCACACCCAAAGTCAATTTCGCAATGCCAACCGACGGTGCTGTCAACATGCTGTGGGCAAATATGCACCTGCACAACGCGCTTGACCCACAAGTTTTGATTTCGCAATGGCACAAAGCCATAGCGACGGATGGTTTTTTGATGTTCTCTTGCCTAGGCCCAGACACCCTGCGCGAACTGCGTGGCATGTACGACAAGCTGGGCTGGCCAGTACCCAGCCATCAATTC
>JBEGUP010000134.1:0-5212 GCA_041178825.1 Pseudomonadota bacterium
GAAACCTGCCTCAGCCGGTCCTAAGCCAAATGTCCTCCCCCATTGCACAAAGCGCAACATAGGCTCACGCAATTTGCCGAAAGCTTTGTCTGCGATATTACGGTTCAGACGGCCTTCGGCATTGCGTATGGTTGATCCAGCAGGTGGTGTGGGCATGGGTGCGGTTGACACGGTATAGGTGCGACGAGCTTCATCGTCTAAAAATATGGCAGTCCAAACCGCCTTCAAATCGCCACGCACGCCAGCGCCATTGTTGTTAAATGCTGCTGCAACGCGCGCCACATACGCAGGGCTGGGGTTGCTGGTTACTAAGCGCTGAATCATTTGTTTGCCTAAGAAAGGGCCAACATTGGGGTGGTTATACAAAGTATTTAATGCTATTTGTAGCGCTGTTGTTCCAGGTGTTTGTGCCGGAATACTGGTACCTAAAAAACTCGCGGCAAGCGTTGAATGCTTGCTTACCGTCAGCGCCATGGGTCTTAGGACAGACTCTTTGGTGTCGACTTTATAAGTTTGTAGCACACCCTTATCGTCGTAAACATTGACCGTGCCTTTGCCGACAGCATTGTCAAAGTTGTAACCAGTAAACACACGCGCTAAGTTTGTGACATCACTTTGCGAGTAAGTTTCAATTTTTTTGCCGTTGCCATCTAGCTTTTCTGTGCCGTCTAAATTTAGCTGGTACAAGCCAATGCTGAAAAGCTGCATGACTTCGCGCGCGTAGTTTTCATCAGGCACTCGGCCAGATGAGTTTTCTTTTTCATTGCCTCGGGTGTTAAGGTAATACCCCATGGCGGCGCTGAGCGTCACATCCTCAAGCGCTTGGCGGTAGTTGCCAAAGGCATTTTTAACCAGCAAATCCCAATACTGCGCAAGTGCGTAGCTTTGCCAAGTGAAATCAAGCCCAACTTGCGACACCACAAAGAACTCAGATAGCGCCAACGCGACACGCTTGCGCATGCCGTCTTGGGATGTGAAGAGCTGGTTCCAAATCATGCCCTCCCCAGGGTAGGTTTGGTAAAAAAAGCTGTTTTTGTCAGATACGCTATATCCTCGTGCATCTAGCCACTGCACACCTGTTTGCCCAATGGGCTTGGCATATTGTTGTTGTAGATAAGCGGCAAACGTCGTGGCTTGCACCGCAGCGATTTCAGCATCCGACGCGTTGAATTGACTTTGCATCAAAAAACGCGCTGCATCATTCGTTGTGTAAGCTACAGGGAAGTTATTGAAGCCGGCCGCTGCTGGAATACCATTGTTTATGGTAGCGTTTGGCGGGCGATAACCGCTGACGGAGTCTGCTTGGTTGGCAAAGCTAGCATCAGCACCGGTAGCATTTGTAGCAATGGCAGTGTCACTTTGGGTTGCAGTTGCATTAGCAGTTGTACTTGCACTGCTACCGTCTTCATTTCCACTGCAAGCTGCCAACAAAGCTGCGCCTAGTACAGACAAATAAGCGGGCGAAAAATCAGCGCTTGTGTGTTCGGTGTTTTGGGGCGCTTCACCTGCTGTTGGGTCAGCAAGTTTGGATGGCATGGTTGTCTCAGGTTGCTTTGCAGTTTGTTGATGCATTTTGTTTATTGCCAGAATTTTTTATAGCACTCATTTTAGGAGCAGCCCCAGCTTTTGCTGTTGTATGCGGGCATCGAATTCGACAATTAACACGACATTTACAGACACTTACGAGATGCTAAAAACTGGGCTTCCAAGCGACCATAAATCGACACTAAAGTGTTAATGCTGATGCAAAAGTGCTGCTCGCGTAGTAGGGCTCTCAAGCTGTGCTAGCCACCACTGCAGGGCACGGCCTTGGTGGTTGGTGTTTGCGTTGCGCCATGCGTAGCCTACGTTAATGACTCGTTCAGCCCGGGCGACTTGTTTTTGCACCAAGCGACCTGTATCAACATAAGGCCGTGCCATCGTTTCGGGTAAAAAACCAGCACCCAAACCGCGTATCTGTGCGTCAATTTTTGCCTCCATGCTGGGCACGGTAAATACGTCTTGACCACCTAACAAACCAAACGTCAAACCATTGCCGCGCTGCACGGAATCTGCCACCGCCACAGCGCGGTGCTGTTGCAGCGTAGCATCGCTCAATGGCTCAGGCATATGGGCCAAAGGATGGCTGGGTGCAACGACGTACACAAAATTAAACCTACCCAAAGGCTTGCTAGCGATGGTTGCATCCGCGCTGGGTTCTGCCGATACGCCCAAGGCGATATCAGCCTGCCCAGATGTCAATGCCGCTAAAGTGCCTGATAGCGCTTCGTCCCGAATCTTCACGCGAGTAGGTGGTGTTTCTCCTTTGAACTGCGCAAAAAAAGCTTCGCACAACTCCATCACAGTCGATTTTGAAATGATGCTGTCCACCGACAGTGTGAACTGCGGCTCCCAGCCCGTGGCGATGCGCTTGACGCGGTGGGCAATGGCGTCAATATCGTGTAGTAGCCGAGCGCCCTCACGCAGCAGCTCGTCACCCGCTGGTGTGAGTCGTGCATTGCGCGAGCTGCGGTCAAACAGCAATACGTCTAGTGCGTCTTCAATCTGCCGCACACGGTAAGTCAAGGCGCTGGGGACCAAGCCTTGCAAACGCGCTGCCGCCGCAAAACTGCCTGTTTCCGAGATGCGTTGCAGCATCTCTAATGCATCTGGTGTCAACACATCCCGTGGGTTCACGATTTTTGAAATTTGCATGGCTAGGTGCTATTCGTTGAAATTATTTGAATAATGCCATCAAAACCATTGCATTGCAAGCTATGGGTTAGCACTTACATTCATCACATGATCACATTACGCAAATCCCAAGAACGCGGCTACGCTGACCACGGCTGGCTCAAAAGCTATCACTCCTTCTCATTCGCGGGCTACCACGACCCTGAGCACATGGGTTTTGCTAACCTGCGGGTGATCAACGAAGACTGGATAGCTGCCGGCCAAGGCTTTGGCACGCACAGCCACCGCAATATGGAAATCGTGACCTACGTCGTCCAAGGCTCTTTGGCGCACAAAGACAGCATGGGCAACATCGAATCCATCCCACCCGGTGACGTACAGCGCATGAGTGCCGGCACTGGTGTCACGCATAGTGAATTTAACCATGCGCCCAATGACACAACACATTTGCTGCAAATTTGGATCATGCCTAACGCGCAAGAGATTGTGCCTAGTTATGAGCAAAAAACCTTTGAAAGCGCGGTTAAACAGGGCAGGCTAAAGTTAGCTGCTTCTCCTACGGGCGCAGATGGCTCAGTCACGATTCATGCCGATGCGGCTTTGTATGCGGGTTTGTTCAATGCAGGCGAAACCGCTAGTTTGACGCTTGCGCCCAACCACAAAAGCTATGTGCATTTGGTGCGCGGCGAGCTGAAAGTCAACGGCCACCTGCTCAAAACGGGCGATGCTGCGAAGTTGGTCGACGAGTCTGTGGTTCACCTCACAGATGCCGTGGATGCTGAAGTTTTGGTATTTGATTTGGTCTAAAAACCAGGTTATTTTTTGTGTAAGTTGTTGTTTTAATTAATTTAAATTTAGAAAAGTAGGAAATATCATGGCAAAGACAGTTGTTGTTTATCACTCAGGTTACGGTCACACCCAGCGCGTCGCGCAATTTGTAGCCGAAGGCGCAGGCGCGCAGGTCATTGCGATTGATGCAAACGGTGACCTCACCGACGCACAATGGGCAGACGTCAACGCCGCAGACGCCATCATTTTCGGCAGCCCAACGTATATGGGCATGGCTTCATGGCAGTTCAAAAAGTTTGCTGATGCAACTTCTAAAGCGTGGTTCACTGGAGCTTGGAAAGACAAAGTCGCAGGCGGCTTCACGATTTCAGCATCTCCAAGTGGCGACAAGCTCTCCACCGTCCAATATTTCATCACCTTGGCGATGCAGCAAGGCATGATCTGGGTCGGACAGCCAACGCAAAATGACGGTACAACCAACCGTTTGGGTTCTTACTCTGGTTTGATGGCCCAAGTCGGCCCAACCAGCCCAGCTGAAGATATCCCACAAGGTGATTTGGATACAGCCAAAGCCTACGGCAAACGCGTTGCAGAAGTGGCAGCAAAGCTCCGCGGATGACACCCTGACAGCCATCTGGGCATCAAAAAGCCACCTGCGGGTGGCTTTTTTTCGTAAAAATGCCAATTTTAATGCCTAAATATGCCTCTAGCCAGCGTATTTACTGCCTAAGCAGCTATAAAAATAATAGCAAAATTGGACGATTACTAAAACACAAATACAAATACAAATACAAACATAAATTTAAATTGAAAATTAAAGCGTAAATTTAATCCCAGTCAGCTTCTCCTGCGCCTTCACCAGCGACGGCACATATTCACCGCCAAAGCCCAAGTTCGACGCTGTAGCCAAGCTCTGGTGTACCGCTTCGCCCACAAACGATGGTACGTTCACCATCTCCGCCAAGTGTGTGTAATAGCGTAAGTCCTTGCGGGCGTTGTCCAATTCAAACTTCAAACCTTCAAAATCACCACCCAAAGTTTTCGCCATCGCCTGAAACAAACCGTTGTTCACAGGCCCCGCGCTGACCACTTTTACCAATTCCGCAGGGTCAATGCCCGCCTTCGCACCCACGGCAAATGCCTCAGCCGTCGCTGTGCAAATGGCTTGCGCCACGAAGTTGTTCAGCAGCTTCACAATATGCCCCGCACCTGGGCCACCCACGTGGAAGATGTTTTCGCAATACGTCGCCAAAATCGGCTGAATCTGCGCAAACACCTCAGCCGTCGCCCCCACCATGGTGTTCAACTTGCCCTCTTCCGCCTGCACAGGCGAGCGCCCCAGCGGTGCATCCACATAAACCACCCCAGCCTGCGCACACAGCGCGGCGAGTTTGGCGGTCGATTCTGGCTCGCTGGTCGAAGTGTCGATGATGATCAACCCGCGCTTGGCTGCACTTAATAAACCGTTTGCACCTTGCATAACGGCTTCCACCTGTGGCGACCCCGTCACACAAATCAACACCGCATCGCAACTGCCCAAACCAGCGGGTGAATCGACGACTTTTGCCCCCGCAGCCGCCAAATCCGCCACCGCGTCACGGTTGCGGTTCACGCTGACAGAGAGCGAAAACCCCTTGGCCTGAATGTTCCGCGCCATCCCATGCCCCATCATCCCCGAAGCGCCTATGAAGCCGATGTTTTTCATGATTAGTGTCCTAAAGAGGTGGTTGAGTTGAATCTTTAATCATCA
>JBEGUP010000135.1:0-5203 GCA_041178825.1 Pseudomonadota bacterium
GCTCTCCAAGCTCCGCGCCAGTGCTGGGCGCTTGACCCAAGGCCGCTGGCCCACGACTGCCCGGCGTTATCGTGGGCGCGCCCGTGGCACCAACGCTGCCCCCACGGGCCGCCCCCGTAGCACTGACGCCGGGTGCGGATGCTCCACCCACCGAAGCGGAGCCTGCCGTGGCTCCCATGCTCTGCGCACTCGCCATGGGCGCTTGTAAGCCAAAGGCTGTGCTCAAAGCGAGCACAAGGGCAAGACGGCTGCTAAATGTTTTGTTCATGGTCTCGGTGCAAATAAATACAAATCAAACAGCTGAACATTTTACCATGTCCATACTCACCGCCTTGCGGCGGTTGGTCAACTAGGCTTGGGTGCCAATGGCCTCAACCACTTGAAAGGCTGCGGTGTTAGATGAAAACTGCTGTTTGGCCAAAGCCATACAGTCGTCGCGATAGCGTTCGGGCTGGGCCTCGATCTGGTCAATCAAACCCTTGGCCAATGCCGCCAAGGTCGCGGCCTTGTGATCGGTCGACACCGATCCCACCGCATGCTGTTCAATCAACTCAACCAGATCGTTGCCGGGGTTCACACTGGCCAGCACCGGCATGCCCGCGTGCATGTAAGACAAGAACTTACCGGGTATGTTGTGACTTTGGTGCCTTGGGTCCAAGGCGAGCAAGCCCACATGACACTGTGCGTATAGGCCCGGAATTTCATCGGGCTCAATCTCATCGTGGAACCACACATTGGTTAACCCACGCTGTCGTGCCAGCGCCTCCAAGCGCGGGTATTCCTGACCGCGTCCGACGAATACAAAACCATGCCGTTGATCGGCCAACATTTCGCTGGCCAAGTCCAACAAGACATCCATGCCTTGAGCGACGCCCATGTTACCGGCGTAAACAAACACCTTGCGCCCAGCCAGAGGGGTCTGGCTGATGTCAATCCGACAAGGCCCCACCGCCCGCTCGGCCAACCAGTTGTGCAGCACTTCCACTTTGGGCTGCACATATTGCAACGCCCCAGAAAAATAACGGCGATTGCCTTCGGTTTGAATGCCAATCACACTGGCCACCCGGAACTGATAGTTGGCAATAGCCTTAAACACCCGAAACACCAAACCGGGCCGGATCAGGCCCATGTCCAAGGCCCAATCGGGAAAAATATCGCGCACGATCAAATAGCTTTTGCAACCATGCCGACGCTGCAGCCAGTGCACCAGCGGCGTTAAGAAAATGCTGGGCGAATACCAAACCAAGCCATCCCAATGAATGTGGCGCAGCGGGCTCTTAAACAATTGCCATCCCATGGCCCATGGGGTGCTCATTTCGGCCAGGGTACGCCGAAAATAGCCCACATCTTTGGTCTGTGGCGCACGCAAACGCCACACCTGCACACCCTCGATCGCTTCGCAAGTCCAAGGTGGCGCACCCACGACGCCCGAAGAGGGAACCAACACGTGCACCGTATGCCCCTGCGCCACCAAGGCCCGCGCCAGATCAAATAGCTGCACCGCCGCTGAGTTGCGTGCAGGCACAAAGGTATCGGCAATGAGGGCCAGTTGCATGGTGTTTAGATCGTATCGGGTTTGTGCCAGACCTTACGGTTGACAAAATCGGTATAGCTTTGCACGATGCGCAGCACCTTCTCGGAAACATTGAGTGGTGAATAATCGTCCACCAAACGCAAGGAACGCTGGGTACCTCGACTTTGGGTTTGCAAAATCGCCAACGCCTCTTGCACACGTTGCCAACTCAAGCCCACCATCATAACGGACGCCTCTTCAAAGCCTTCTGGCCGCTCGTGAACTTCACGCAAATTGAGGGCCGGAAAATTCAAGATCGAAGACTCTTCGGTGATGGTGCCGCTGTCGGACAACACGCACCGCGCTTCGGTTTGAAGTTTGATGTAGTCCAAAAACCCAAACGGTTTCATGTAATGGATCAAGTCATGGCTGGCCACATTCAACGCATCCAAGCGTTTGCGCGTGCGGGGGTGGGTGGACACCACCACAGGGCAACCGTACGTGGTCGCCAACCCGTTGAGAATATGCACCAAGCGCGTGAGTTGCTGTGGGGAATCCACATTTTCTTCACGGTGCGAACTCACCAAAAAGTACTCACCGGCCGATAGGTTTAAACGCTGCAAGGCATCCGAGGCCTCAATGCCTGCACGGTGGTGCTCAATGACTTCACGCATGGGGCTGCCGGTTTTGATGACCTGGTCAGGGGGCAAACCTTCGCGCAGCAGGTATTCACGTGCAATGCTGCTGTAGGTGAGGTTGATGTCAGAAATATGGTCCACAATTTTGCGGTTGATCTCTTCCGGCACACGGAAATCAAAGCAGCGATTGCCCGCCTCCATGTGAAAAATCGCAATCTTGCGCCGCTTGGCGGCAATGGCCGTCAGGCAGCTGTTGGTGTCACCCAAAATCACCACGGCATCGGGCTTGTGCTCGGCAAACACCGCATCAATTTTGATGATGATTTGGCCAATCGTCTCAGCGGCTGTATCGCCAGCGGCATTCAAAAAAACATCGGGCTTGCGAATGCCCAAGTCTGAAAAAAAGACCTCGTTGAGTTCATAGTCGTAGTTTTGCCCGGTGTGCACCAGCACGTGCTGGGTGTGTGTGTCCAACTGATGAATGACACGAGACAAACGGATGATTTCAGGTCGGGTGCCGACAATGGTGATGACTTTCAATTCAAAAACCCTCTTTGTTTGATCAATGGAAATCGTGCATGATTTGTATCATTTCTGGCCAAGACTTGGGTACAAACCCAGTGGCTTGCCGGAATTTCGATGAATCGAGTGAACGGTCAATTTTAAATTCAGTATTGGGTAATATTTCAATGTGCTTGGAATAAACCCTGGACACTTCCTTTAACAGATCGTATTTATTAATGGGTTCAGCTGATACGTGATACAAGCCGTGTAACTGTGCGTTGGGCAACACATATTGATGAATGATTCTTGCGATTTCTACCGTGGGTAAGCCTGAAAACACAGCCTTCTGATAACCATCGACACTACCTTGTTGTGATAAAAACCAATCCACCAAACTTTTCTGACTATAAAGTTCATGTCCAAGAATGGACGTTCTGAGCGTTAACGCATAAGGCTTATCGACCTCGCCAATAAGCTTGGTTCGTCCGTACAAATCAGTTGCATCGGCAATGTCACTTTCATGGTACATGCCTTTTGCACCAGAAAAGACACAATCTGTGCTCATGTGAATTAAACGGGCATCAATATCCTCACACAATTTAACCAAGCGATGTGGTAGCAAAGCATTAACTGGTATGACCTTTAATGGATCTTTAGCGGCCTCCTCTTGCTTGACAAGACCCACCGCATTAATGATCACATCGGGTTTAACATGTCTGATTCGATTAAAGGCAGCTTCATAAGCAATTTCACTGAGCTCCATACCGCCAATTAAATGACCTTGCGAGGCCAGTTGGTGCAATTTGTCATTTTGCTCTGCACGAATAGCAGCCCAAACATCCAAAGATGCGTCTTTCGACAAGTACCGAAACAGTGCATTTCCCAACATACCCGTGGCGCCCAATACCAAGATTTTCATTTGTTAGCAACTTTCTAGTCTATGTGAATAACGGACGGGACTGCTGTCGATGATGGCATAGCCACTTTGGCACACAATGCCCATCGATAAGCCAATTTCGCATCAAAAGCCAAACGCGTCCATGAAAAATTTGAGGCTACCAACGCCCGCCCTCTGAGTCCCATGGCGTGCAGCTCATGCGGCGTTTTGGTCAGGGCATCGGCCATCGCAAGCGCCAAAGCTTTGGTATTGACATCACACCACCAACCACAATCCGCTTCAATCAAGGATGCCCAAGGTGTGCCCTTGGTTGTGATCACTGGCAGTCCAGCAGCCAAAGCTTCAGCAATCACAATGCCGAAATTCTCAGAATGAGAGGGCAAAATAAACAAATTGGACTCTGCAAGAGCTTGATATTTGGCCTTGCGAGAGAGCATACCAACCCACAAAAAATCATCTTGTATACCTAAATCTTTTAAGCGATTTTTAATCTCTTGTGTATGCCCACATTCATCCGAACCCGCTAGCACAACTCGCCAACCATTGGGTTTAAGTATAGCCCAAGCCTCTGCCAGCATAAATAAACCTTTAACAGGATGTATTCTTGACATAAAAAGCAATTGCCTCTTGGAAATCAAAGGATCACGGCGATCCAAAGATATATCAAGCTTCAATAAATCATCATCCACGCCGTTCGGCAGTACCACAATAGGGGCTTTAATTTTTAATAAACGAAGATTATTCAACTCTTGATTGGATGTCACCCATACCAGATTGGCAAAATTAAGAATCCATTTCTGATACAAAATAAGCGCTACGGATTTCTTAATTTTTTTGTGATTCAGAGCCCAAGGTTCCAAGCTGCCATGGGTAGATATACAGTATGCATACTTTTCAAACAAAAACCACAAGGCAAGCATCAGCCATAGCGGCGACCAAACACCATGCAAGTGCAATATCAAGGTCGATTTATCCTGAATCATTGATACATGATTTTTAATCTCAAAGAATTGACCAAAAATTCGTCGAGATTGTATAAATACCCAGTTTAAGCCAGATCTCTCTTGCCGATTCCAGGTTGAATCCATTGATTCTGATTGTTTCACGACGTACAAAAACACATTATCAGAATCATCAACCGATCCTGCCATCGCCTCCGAAAGCCTTTGCGCAGCCAGGCCTGTGCCACCATAGGCGACCTCCACGCTGTGAACAAGATGAATGATGTTCATTATCTAAATTTAAATATCAAACGCCAATTCTTAATAATCCTCAAAAGAAAAATTAAAAATTGTAGAAATTTGTGCTTTTCGGTTAATATTTGCATCACAGCAAACTCAAAATGAAATTGTAAAATTGATTGACTGCTGAAGCCGTTGTCATTGTAAAACCCAGCCAAAAAGCTTTCTCGATTAATAGTGGCACCCTTATTCAGGGCCGACTTAACAAAAAGTTGATCTGCAACAATAGGGAATCTGTGGCTGTAATATCCATATTTTCGATGGGCCGCTGTACGAATCAACAAACCCACCGAATGGCTACTAGCCACACCACACATACCAAACAACCAACCCTTGTTTGTCTAAGGCGTAATTCTTCGGCTGCCAGAGTCCACTGTAGCAGCCACAAAGTCAGAATTGCTTTTAAGAA
>JBEGUP010000136.1:0-5145 GCA_041178825.1 Pseudomonadota bacterium
TTTTCTAGTTTGACGGGGTGAATCGCGCCTATCACGGCCTCGCTGTCATATTCGTTCAAACCCGGCCATTGCAGCGGCTCATGCGCAAAGCCTGCTCCTTTGGCAATGCCTTGCCAAGTTTGCGTGTGGCGGCGTAAGGTGCCGGTGATGACGGCGTCGAACTGCATGTTTTTTTGTTTGAAATACGCACCCAAGCGCTCAGCCTGTTTGTGACCCAGTTCGCTCAAATTGTCGTAATCTGCAGCGCCAAACGAAGCCTGGCCGTGGCGTATTAAATAAAGATTTCCCATGCAGGGATTGTGAACGGCTCTACGTTAAAGGTTAGTCGCAGCCACGACAGCTAATCGCCCAGCTTGGATACGAATGGTGATTTGCTGGCTCAGCCCCACATATTCACCGTCTGCAGCGATAGGCACAGGCTTTGCAGCTTGGATTTGCAGGGTTTGAAACGGCTGGGTGCGCACTTTAGGGTGACTCAAATGCTTGCCAACCAACAAACGGGGCAACAACAGCAAGGTTTGCAGCAAGTTCAAATCGCCCGCCAGCAGCACATTCAGTCGTCCATCGTCAATCCGCGCATGCGGCACTGCGGGCATGCCTGCGCCGAAAGTACGGGTGTTAAGCGTGGAGGCAAACAGCGTGCGACCCGAATGAACGTGCTCGCCATCAACACTGACGTCCATGCGCCAGGTACGAAAATTCACCAACTCGCGCACTGTCGCCAGCAAATAGCGCGGCAAACCGCGTAGCCACTTGGGACCGTTGATGGCACGCAGCCCCACAGATGAATCAAAACCCGTGGTCAGGCTGGAAATGAAAGGCACGCTACATACTTTTGGATGACCACTTTCATCGACCTCAAATTCAGCCAAACCGATGTCAACGTTTGTCGCAACGCCGTTCAAACCATGCGCCAATGCTTTTTCCCAACTCAAGCCATACAGCCCCAGCGCCCGCGCTGTGTCGTTGCCGCTGCCAAAAGGGACGAAAGCGGCAATATGATGCCCTTTTAGCAAACTAGGCAGCATTTGGTTCAAAGTGCCATCACCACCCACAACGACGACACGACTGGCTTGCGGCAAAGCGTCCACCAATAAACGCGCATTCACCACGGAATCTGGCATCTCCAAAGCAATCTGTGGTGAATTTTTTTTAAGCCACATCCGCATAGGCTCGGCTACTGCAGCCGCTTTACCGCCAGCGGCGTGTGGGTTGAGCAGGACAATCGTTTTTGTCATGCTGGCAAGGGTTAAATGCCGTGGCTTTGCAGCTCTACCAGGCCTTTGGGCGTTTTAAGCGTGACGGTGATATTGGTATCACCCGCAGACACAGTGACACCCGTCAACCCAATCGCGTCATACGCGGCTTGGAGTTTTTCAGGCGTGGGCGAGGTCACTGCGACGCTTTGCAACGACACGCCTGAGCGCGGCAAGGTGTTTCTGGGGTGCAGGCGCAGTGGTTCTTCAGCACCTGATTTGCCCCATTGAATCAAGCTGGGCAGAGCCCCGTTGAACAAACGCTGGCCATCGTCGCGCACGGTGATTTTCCACTCCAAGCGGCCTTTGCGGGTGGGGCGGCTGGCTTCAACGGCTGCGCCACGGTCAATGCCAATCGCCTTCAAAGCAGCGCGACCAGCTTGGATATCGTCCGTATTCGCCACAAAATGGACCAGCCGTGGCTCTTTGGCGACGGCGGCTTGCAGAGCTGAGTCGTCCATGTCGAACCAACGGCTCTTTTGAGCCTCATTTTTACCCTTATTTTTACCAATAGCCGGCGTATTTACTGCCTTAGCAGCTATTTTTTTGATAGCAATAATTTCAAAATAAGCGAGCGGAAAATTGGGTGTAGCAATCTTGAAAATGCGATTGTGCGTACCAAACTGGGGGTGGTCGCCACCTGGCTGCGGCGTGATGCCCAGCGTGGCCTCGCACCATGCTACGCCCTGCTCTAAGGTTTGAGCGACGACGACGATGTGGTCTATCTGACAAGCCCCCACGCTTTTCGCTGCGCGAATGGCGCTGCCCCCCGAGGGGGCTAATTTTCCTTGAGACGGCTCGGCGGAAAATTGTGTTTTTAAAGATTCTGTTTTTATAGCTTGCGTCATAGCTTAACCATACCATCGATACACGTCACCACGCTGCCACCCACCCAAATTTGTCCACTGGCGTCGCGTTCGATATTGACGCGGCCTGAGCGGTCTAGGCACATACCTTGGGATGCAGTGTAGCTTTCGGGCAAATAACCGTCTTCTATCAGCCACTGCGCCAGACTAGCGTTCAGGCTGCCGGTGACGGGGTCTTCGCAGGACTGCATGAAGGCGCGGACTTCGATATCAGCCGTTTCAACCTCTGCAAGTGCCTCAAAAGAAGCTGCCTGCGCTGCAAAAGCACGTGCTTCACGGCTTGATTTTGCTATTAATTGCGTAGCTGGTAAGGCAACATATATGCCGGCCACACCCACATCTACACGCAAATTCTTCAAAGTGATGTAATTGGGTGTAATTTGCAAAACCGTATCCGTGCTGTCAAGCAGCAAACCCAACCACTGCGCCCCGTTGTCAAGAAACTGCGCCGAAATGATCTGCTGCGAGCTGATGCCCAATGCGCCAGCTACTTGTGCTAATTTGCTAGCGCTGAGTGCGCTGCGTTTAAGCGCGGGCGCTGCAAAAGCCAAAGTAGAGGAATTTTGACGAATTCGCACCAAGCCGACGGCAGATTCTTGAACAATCAAACCTTGTTTTGCGGTGTTTTTAGGCTTTCCACCCGCCTCCAGCCAGGCGTGGCACGAACCCAGCGTGGGGTGGCCGGCAAACGGTAACTCACTGTCTGGGGTGAAAATCCGCACACGGTAGTCTGCCTCTGCTTGCGTGGGTGGCAACAAAAACGTGGTTTCGGACAGATTGGTCCAACACGCAAACGCCGCCATCTCAGCATCGCTCAAGCCCGCGCCATCCAATACAACGGCCAGCGGGTTGCCTAGATAGGGTGTGTCAGTGAATACGTCAACTTGTTTGAATGGGCGGTTTTTTAAAGCAGTCACGGCTTTCAATACCGTTTAGGCCATGTTCTCGCGGATAGCCTCCGCCAGCGCTTTGATACCAATGTTGATTTGATCCACCGACGCTGTCACAAAACTCAAACGCAGGGTACGCGGGTCCGCATTGTCTGCATAGAAAGGCGAGCCTGGCACGAAGGCGACGTTTTTATCAACCGCTTTTGGCAACAGTGCCACAGCACTCATGCCGGCAGGCAAACGCGCCCACAAGAACATGCCGCCGTCGGGTGAGTTCCAAGTCACGCTTTGGTCTGGGTTGCCCGGTGTCACAGGCATTTCACGCGCCAACGCCGTCAACATCGCATCGCGCTGTGATTTGTAGAGCTTACGAATCATCGGCACATGTTTTTCCAAAAAGTCGCCTTGCATCACTTCAGATGCAATGCGCTGGTTAAAGCTAGGTGTGTGCAAATCAGCCGCTTGCTTGGCTTGCAAAATTTTGGGGTACAACGATTTGGGCAGCACCATGAAGCCCAAACGCAAACCTGGGGCAAGTACTTTGCTGAAAGAGCCTAGGTAAACACAGCCATCAGGGTTGCGCGCCGTCAACGGCAGCGGCGGGTGCGCGTCAAACCATAGCTCGCCATACGGGTTGTCTTCAATGATGGGCAAACCCATTTCAGCGGCAGCGGCGCTAAGCGCGGCGCGGCGTGCTTCGGTCATAGAACGACCTGTTGGGTTTTGGAAATTGGGCAATACATACAGAAAGCGTGCGTCCTTAGCCTTAGCCCTCAAGTCGGCAATGTCAATGCCTTCTTCGTCACTTGCCACAGAGACCACGTCAGGCTCCATCGGCGTGAAGGCTTGCAACGCGCCTAAATAGGTTGGCGTTTCAACAATGATTTTGCTGCCTTCGTCGATCAAAATCTTGGCCAGCAAGTCCAAACCCTGCTGCGAGCCGGTGGTGATCAAAATTTGGTCAGGGTCAACCTTCCAAGGCAAACCAGCGGCCACTTGCGCACGCAAGGGCGCAAAACCTTCGCTAGCGGCGTATTGCAATGCCGCTTTGCCCTCTTCACCCAAAACCTTGGCACAAGCAGTGGCAAATTCAGTGATTGGGAAGGTCAAAGGCGATGGCAAACCGCCAGCGAAGCTGATGATGCCGGGTTTGTCAGTCACCTTCAGGATTTCGCGAATCACTGAAGGGTTCATTTTTTCGGCACGTTTGGCCTGTTTCCACTGCATCGTCGTGTGCATCGTTGTATTCATGCTCATGATATTTCCTAGTTCTTTTGTAAATTGAATTTTAAATCACCCTTGAAACATGGGCAGCACAATGGGGTATAGCGACGCTATCAGCATAACCGCCATCGTGACATTGAATATCTTCAGATTTTTAGGGTCTTGCAAAAACCGGCGCATCGCGCTGCCAAACCAGCCCCAGCAAGCAACCAACGGTAAGTTGATAACGCCAAAAATCAGTACAACCAACAATACTTGGCTGAGTTTTGAGCCGCCACTGGCAGAGGACGCATAGGTCGTGATGGCGCTGATCGCCATGAACCACGCCTTAGGGTTCACCCACTGAAACGCCGTAGCCGCCCAAAAACCCATAGGTTTAGCGCCTGCAGCCTTGCCGTCTCCGACCGGTCCAGAATTAGCGATCTTCCAAGCCAGCCACAGCAAATAGACCGTACCAACATAACGCAAAATCGTCTCCAACATCGGGACAACTGAAAACATGGTCTGCAAGCCCATGCCCACGCAAAAGATCATGAAACAAAACCCCAGCGTGATACCCATAAGGTGAGGAATTGAACGCTTCATGCCGAAATTGACACCAGAGGTCAAAATCATCAAGTTATTCGGCCCAGGCGTGCCGGATGAAACGGCGGCAAAGACGGACAAGGCGAGTAATTGGTCGGTTGTCATTTTGAGTCCCCCACTTTTGATACGCCCACTGGCATCTTCTTTCCCACAAACACAGTCGCAATCACAGCCAGCGCAAAACCCAGTGTCATAGCGTCGATTTTTTCGCCTAGTAGCGGCACAGCGAACAGCAGACTCAAAAACGGCTGAACGAGTTGGACTTGGCTGACGCGGACTGCACCGCCCAGCGCCAAACCGCGATACCACGCGAAAAATCCTAAC
>JBEGUP010000137.1:0-5109 GCA_041178825.1 Pseudomonadota bacterium
ACATTAAATAAAGGAACACATCATGGCTTATTCAGACAAAGTAGTTGACCACTACGAAAACCCACGAAACGTTGGCAGCTTTGAAAAAGGCGACGACTCGGTAGGCACTGGCATGGTGGGCGCACCAGCTTGCGGCGACGTGATGAAGTTGCAAATCAAGGTCAACCCAGTGACTGGCGTGATTGAAGATGCGCGTTTCAAAACCTACGGTTGTGGCTCGGCGATTGCGTCCAGTTCACTCGTGACCGAATGGGTCAAAGGTAAAACTTTGGACCAAGCGGCAGCATTGAAAAACAGCGAAATCGCCGAAGAGTTGGCTTTGCCGCCAGTGAAGATTCATTGCTCCATTTTGGCGGAAGACGCCATCAAAGCGGCTGTGAGCGATTACAAAGCAAAGCATGGTTTGGCAACTTCCGATTCAGCTGCAGCAGTTCATTAATCTAAAAATAACGTCATTCCATGTCCGTCTCTCTCACAGAACCCGCTGCAAGACACGTCACCCGCTATTTAAGCAAACGCGGCAAGGGCGTGGGTGTCAAGCTTGGCGTTAAAACCACGGGCTGCTCAGGTCTTGCATACACGTTGGAGTACATGGATGAGTTCGCGCCAGAAGACACGATTTTTGAGGGCTTCGGCGTGAAAGTGGCTGTTGACCCGAAAAGCTTGGCGTATATCGATGGCACACAGTTGGACTATGTGCGTGAGGGGTTGAATGAAGGCTTCAAATTTAACAACCCCAACGAGCGCGACAAGTGCGGTTGCGGCGAGTCTTTCCGCGTTTAAGTATTTGCCTGAGGAATGAATCTCCAAGCCACAGATTTCGAGCTTTTCGAGATTCCAGCCCAATTTGCCCAAAACCGCAGTGTTTTAGACGCCAAATGGAAAGACCTTCAGCGCGAGGCGCATCCCGATAAGTTTGCAGCCCAAGGAGCCGCTGCCCAACGCATTGCGATGCAATGGTCGGTTCGCATCAACGAAGCCTACAACCGCCTCAAAGACCCACTCAAACGCGCGACTTATTTGTGTGAGCTGAACGGCGCACCCATAGAAGCCCACACCAACACATCCATGCCGCCCGCTTTCATGATGATGCAAATCGAATGGCGCGAGGCTTTGGAAGAAGCTGGAACGGCGGCTGAATTAGAGAAAATAGAACAGCAGACAGCCGATTACCAACGTGAACAGCTCTCAAAAATAGAGCACTTTATCGACCTGAAACACGATTATGTAGCGGCGGCAAATGAGGTGCGAGCATTGATGTTTGTGGCGCGCTTTGTCGGTGAAATCGAAGCGCGGCTCGATAAAATGTAAGCAAAGAATTTACGCAAAGTTAAAGAATAAAAATCACATCGTCATGGCACTTTTACAAATCTCCGAACCCGGCCAAACGCCCAACCCGCATGAGCGACGCATTGCCGTGGGCATTGACTTGGGGACGACCCATTCACTCGTTGCCGCCGTGCGAAGTGGCGCGACGGAGTGTTTGCCCGACGACCAAGGCCGCGTGATTTTGCCATCTGTAGTGCGCTATTTACCTGATAACAAAAGACAAATTGGTTTTGAAGCATTGGCAAATGTGGCTATCGACCCCCTGAACACGATTGCTTCCGTCAAACGCTTGATGGGTCGCGGCTTAAACGATATAGTAAACCGCGACAAGTTGCCTTACGCGTTCACCGCTTCGGAATCTGGCATGGTCAGCTTAGAAACCGTAGGCGGCACAAAATCACCCGTTGAAATCAGCGCCGAGATTTTGGCAACGCTGCGTTACCGCGCCGAAGACACCTTCAATGACGACTTGTTTGGTGCGGTCATCACCGTGCCAGCTTATTTTGACGACGCGCAGCGCCAGGCGACCAAAGACGCGGCGCAACTGGCGGGTATCAATGTGCTTCGTCTCATCAACGAACCAACTGCAGCAGCAATTGCTTATGGCTTGGACAACGCGGCAGAGGGCGTTTATGCGATTTACGACCTGGGTGGCGGCACGTTTGATATCTCGATTTTGCGGCTCACGCAAGGTGTTTTTGAGGTGATTGCCACAGGCGGCGACTCAGCCTTGGGTGGTGACGATTTTGACCGTGCTTTGGCTGATTTCATCTCAGCTGAAACTGGCTATTTACCAAGTACGCCAAGTGAAAAAGCCGCGTTGTTGGTAGAAGCGCGGCGTTGCAAAGAGGCATTATCCACTGCAAATAGTATAGCTGTTCAGGCAATAAATACGACGGCTACAGGCATTTTTATGCTCTCCAAAGAGCAATTTGTCAAAGCGACTCAGCATTTGACCGATAAAACCATGAGCGCTGTCAAAAAAGCCTTACGCGACGCCAAGTTAGCCAAAGAAGACATCAAGGGTGTCGTCATGGTGGGCGGCAGCACGCGCATGCCGCACATTCAGCAAGCTGTGGCTGATTTGTTCGGAAAACCACCGCTGACGAATGTAAACCCAGACGAAGTGGTGGCTTTGGGCGCGGCGATTCAGGCAAACCAATTAGCTGGCAACAATGGGGTAGGGGATTTGCTGCTCTTGGACGTGATACCGCTGAGTTTGGGCATAGAAACCATGGGCGGATTGGCTGAACGTATCGTGCCGCGTAACCAGACAATTCCGACCGCGATGGCGCAAGATTTCACCACCTACAAAGACGGCCAGACCGCTTTGGCGCTGCATGTGGTGCAGGGCGAGCGTGATTTGGTGACCGATTGCCGCAGTTTGGCACGGTTTGAACTGCGCGGCATTCCGCCCATGGCAGCGGGTGCGGCGAAGATTCGCGTCACTTTTACGGTCGACGCCGATGGTTTGCTGAGCGTCGCAGCGAAGGAACTTGGCAGCGGGGTTGAATCTAACATTGTGGTGAAACCGTCTTACGGCCTCAGCGACGACCAAATAGCCGCCATGCTGAAAGACAGCTTCAGCACCGCCCAACAAGACATGAAGAGCAGGGCGTTGATAGAAGCCCGTGTGGATGCCGATCGCATGGTCTTGGCGACGCAAAGTGCATTAGACATCGACGGACACCTGCTAAATACGGATGAAGCCGGCGTTATTACTGCCTCAATAGCTGCGTTATTGATAGCTAAAGAGGCTGATGATGCGGCGGTCGTGGAGTCTGCAACGTCTGATTTGGCGAAAGCGACTGAAGCTTTTGCTGCGATGCGCATGAACAGCGGCATTGCGAAAGCTTTGGCTGGAAAAAACATTGAGACTATTTAAACTATAAATAGTCGTTGAAAACATTTAAAAAGTAATTACCATGGCCATCATCACCATTCTTCCTCACGCTGAATATTGTCCCAATGGTGCAAATATCACTGCTCCGGCTGGTACAACGATCTGCGAAGCGCTGTTGGATAACAACATCAACATCGAACACGCTTGCGACATGAGCCGCGCCTGCACGACCTGCCACGTCATCGTGCGCGAAGGCTTTGCGTCTCTGGGCGAGACAGACGAAGAAGAAGACGATTTGCTTGATCGCGCTTGGGGGCTAGAGCCTAACTCGCGCTTAAGCTGCCAAGCTATTTTGGCGCAGACTGATGTGACGGTGGAGATTCCAAAATATTCCATCAACCACGCTAAAGAGAACCATTGAGGAGACATTAGCATGCGGCAAATTTTCTTGGACACTGAAACAACGGGTTTATCCGCTGCGAATGGCGACCGCGTGATTGAAATTGGCTGCGTTGAGCTGATTAACCGCAAGTTAACCCGAAACAACAAGCATTTTTACCTAAACCCTGAGCGTGAAAGTCACGAAGACGCACTCAAAGTGCACGGTATCACTAGCGAATTTTTAAAAGACAAGCCGAAATTTGCTGAAATTGCAGACGAGTTTTTAGATTTTTGCGCTGGCGCAGACATCATCATCCACAACGCGCCGTTCGACCTGAGTTTTTTGAACAAAGAGCTAGAGTTAATAGGCAAGCCGTCGTTCAAGGGATTTGTAGCCAGTGTGACTGATACCTTGGTCATGGCCAAAGAAATCTATCCAGGCAAACGCAATTCCTTAGACGCTTTGTGTGATCGGCTTGGCGTAGACAATTCCGGTCGTACTTTGCATGGCGCTTTGCTTGATGCGGAGCTGCTGGCCGACATGTACATCAACCTCACGCGTGGGCAAGATGCTTTGCTGATTGACGGTTCTACTGGTCAAAACGCCGATGGGACAGATATACAAATTGATTTGAGCGTCTTCAAATTGGATGTTCTTATGGCTAATGAGCAAGAAAATGCAGCGCATGACGATGTGTTAAACCAAATCGACAAAGCCAGCAAAGGCAAAACGATGTGGCGAACGCTGGTTAGCAACGAACAAATGCTCGGTTAAGTGCATAAAACCTGTATAATCAAAGGCTGTACTGAACCAGATTCAGGGCGGTTAGCTCAGGGGTAGAGCACTGCATTCACACTGCAGGGGTCACAAGTTCGAAACTTGTACTGCCCACCAAATAATGGTGATAAATCAAGGACTTAGCAATATGCCAAGTCCTTTTTTTATGTCTGGTGTCTAATAAGTGTCTAAAACAATGGTGGATATTGCTGGATGTCTACGGATTTTTTATGGCATTTTCAAATCGACCCCCCGCATCCACAGGCTCCGCCATCGGCACACGCAGCAGATCCTGACCCATCCGCTGCCCCGTCCTCTTTCGAAAGCTTCGCTTCAGCCTTCTTCACGTCAAACGCTGCCAGACTTCCCAAAAACTCAGCCGAATAACGACACCCATCGTTAATCAGAAGTCTCTCGTCCATCGAAAACAATGCCGGTACTGCCAAACTATCATGAGCACCATGACGCACAGCGCCTTGATAAGCCCTAGCGTTCGCTAACATATCTAGTTGATTGCGAGTATCAGTAGGCAGTTTTTGTAATTCAATGCTACTAGGCGGCTCGTGATGCAGAAACCGTCCAAAAGCAGCCTCACAAAACTGTGCATAGTTCCGCGTATCGAGAATAAACAGATGCCAACAGGTATCAATCAGCCTCGAAGGCATGACAACCAATCGCTTCTCATATCGCCAGCAAATCTGAAAATACAGCCTCAATTGCTCAAAAGCCTCGGTGACATCGTCTTCATTCAAGCGCGGGTACTTTAGCAACACCTCCA
>JBEGUP010000138.1:0-5105 GCA_041178825.1 Pseudomonadota bacterium
GTTGGACGGTGGCCGTGGTTGTTGCCTTCCATTTTGGAACCAGAGTTCCAAGGTGCTTCGTATTCGTCGATTTTGAAGAACGAACCAGACATGTCGGTGTTCCAGCGAACGCTGTCGAACACGAAGAATTCTGGCTCTGGACCGAAATATGCGGTGTCGCCCAAGCCAGAAGCTTTCAAATACGCTTCTGCGCGCTTGGCCACAGAACGTGGATCACGGTCGTAGGCTTTGCCGTCAGCAGGCTCAACCACGTCGCAGCTCATGAAGAGGGTTGTTTCTTCGAAGAACGGGTCGATGTTTGCAGTATTTGCATCAGGCATCAATTGCATGTCAGAGGCTTCAATGCCCTTCCAACCAGCGATTGAAGAACCGTCAAACGCGTGGCCTGAGGTGAATTTGTCTTCGTCAAAGTGAGACACAGGCACGGTCACGTGCTGCTCTTTGCCACGGGTATCGGTAAAGCGGAAGTCAACAAACTTGACCTCATTGTCTTTAACCATTTTCATCACATCAGCGACGGTCTTTGCCATCAAAATCTCCTAAAACGCCATTTGGCGGGTTGATAAAACAAATTATGAAGCATGAATTGTGCCAATCTACACCTTATCAAGGTTCTATTGGCTCTTCATTCTCACACTACTAAATCACTTCGTTGTTCCAATTAATTTTCAAAATTAACTTTGGGATTTTACAAGTTTCCCTGCTCGAAAATAGATCAACTGAATCAGAAGCAAAAATTTACCTAACATCAAAATGCACTATTTTTGTGCATTTAACCGCAGCGCACCAAATTAGCGCACCATTTCAGGGCCAAGCTTTGTATCCAATTTGTGCAACCCCGCTAGCATCGCGGGATACGCTCGGTTAACTGCAGCAGGTTCACCTTTGACACCTAGCTCAATATGACGTCCATAAGTAGGGTGATCCACACTTGGTAAGCTGAAGATTTTGATGTCTGCGTACTCTCGCTCCAATGAAATCATCAACGGCGTCAACATTGCTTCCATTGAGCCAAACACAATGACTGATTTTTCAATGTAAGCAGACTTCTCAAACAAGTGTCCATACTGCGCATCCAAAACCGAAGCCACCATAGGCCAAGCCATCACGGGAAAGCCAGGGACGAAGTGCACAGCACCCTGCCCAGCTAAACCGTAACTTTGACCAATGCAACTAAAACCAGGGATTTTGTTGTACGGGTTCACAATAATTTGCGCACCTACTGGAAACACCCCCATATTCAAACGATGAATATTGTCGGGATGCGCCGGCTCGTACGTCGTGCCGTTGTCCCGCGCGGTGTCTTGCATGCGTTCACGTATCAATGCTTCAGCTTTCGGGTGCAACGCCAAACCAACGCCCAAGGCCTTTGCTGCACATTGCCGCGTGTGGTCATCTGGCGTGGCACCGATACCGCCGGTTGAAAACACCACATCGCCAGAGTCAAAAGCACGTTTTAACGTAGCTGTAATGCGTTCAGGTGAGTCACCCACATATTCAGCATAATCCAATTGAAGCCCACGCTCAGCCATCAACTCGATGACTTTGGGCAAATGCTTGTCGGCGCGTTTGCCTGACATGATTTCATCACCAATGATAATGAGTCCGAATTGAGGCCGTGTTCTAAGTCTTGTTGACATTAATTCAATCGCTCCAAAACTGCTGTATTACTTGCCTGAACAGCTACACTATTTATAGCATTGGTAGCTGCATTTTCTGACGTTTCAGCGGTTTTAGATGGCACGATAGTAGCTTCTGATGGCTGCTTTCGAAGATCATCCAAAGCCGCCAAGCAGTAATGGCTAAACCAAAGCGATGCAAAACCAAACACCAGGGTGTAAATCCAAATAGCGACAGGTACCAAAATGACAAATGCAGCCGCAAACAAAGCGCCCGAAGCCCATACCAGGCTGGGCGCAGCACCCAAGTAACCACTGATGACACCAATCACCAACAAATTACCACGATGCTTTTTCATCAAAGTCTTGCGCTCCTCCACACTGGCATGGGCGGCTAAGGCATCAAAACTCATGACCCTATAGGTGAGCCAGCCCCAAATCAGCGGCGGTAAAATCAAAATGAGTGGCGGAATAAACCACAATGGAATGCTGACGATGAGCACGATAACCGCTAACAAAGTAGCACCCAAGGACCAAGTGACCGAGCCAGCAAAAGACGCACCATTTTTGCGTTCCAGCTTAGGAAAGCGCCGCTCTGCCACTAACGTCACCATCGCTGGCGTCATCATCACAGCGACCAATATCAACGACAAAATAACAACTAAGGGCGTGATGGCAAAAATGATGAGCAGCGGAACCAGTACGGTTTTAAGACTTCCCATGCCGTTGTTCTGTAACCATGTCCAAATCGTCGTCATCCAACCAAATGAATCAAGTGACACGCGCACCCAATCATTGGCTGGCTCCCAAAAGAAGTAACCTAAACCCAACGCTAAGCCAATCATGATGATCAGCGGTAAAAAAGACAGCGCAATCACGCGCGGGTGTAGGCAATAGGCGGCTGCACGCCAGAAAGAGTTAAGCATTAAATTCATAAATTAACTTTCTAGTTTTCTCCAGCATAGCGGAATTTTCTAAGCTTTCCCAGCCAGACGTTTCAAACCCAGCCACTGCTGCGCCCAAAAACCTGTGCCGTAATCGCGTCCCTGCTCCACTTGGTCGCGCACGCCCGTGGGGTCGTATCGCAATTCAAAATTTGCCGTTTTAAATATCATGTCCCAAAACGGGAAAAGCACGCCGAAGTTATGACCTCCAAGAACAACCACCCCCACGCTTGCCGCTTCGCGTGCTACGCTGCCCCCCAAGGGGGCTAATTTCCCTTGAGGCGGCTCGGCGGGAAATTGTTTTTTTAAGATGATAGTTTCATGCCCAATACCGATGCTGTGGTGCAACCGGTGGAAACGAGGACTGACCCAAAGCCGCTCACCAATTTGCCCAAACCACAGCTTCAAGTTGGCATGCTGAAAACTCTCACTCAACTGCGTGAAAGCCACAATCGCTATAAATTGACTAGGTGGTACGCCAATCCACTGTGCGGTAATCACCATCAAGCTGTCCACCAATATATCGTCCAACAAGTGGTTGCGGTTATCACTCCACATCGTCATTTGCCGCTGTGAGTGATGCAAAGCATGCAGCTTCCACCACCACTCAAAATGATGCTGACCGCGATGCACCCAATAACCTACAAAATCAAATGCGATGAGGTAAATCAGAAAACTAACAACGGCAACATCTGTCACCCCCACCCAGAGCTGATCGAGATGGAAAGTACCTATACCCAAAACCCGCAATTCGCCAAAAAAATCGTCCCACAAAGGCTCTAGCGTGAAAAACATCACCAGCTTGAAAAGACCAAGCCTGTGAATCAGCGTATAAAGCATGTCGACGCGGATAGCTGCCTTGTCCGTCACCACCTCAACGGGGCGCTTGCGCTGCAAGGGACCAAACACCAAAAGCAACACTGCTATTTGCAACAGCCCCACCAACAACCAGCCCGTGCCGTCAAAAGCTTCCAACACAAAGCCGCCCTGCCCCAAAGCAAAGGCAATCGGCTGAATCAGCGTCTCAAAAAGCCACTGCTGAGCGTCTGAAAAAATATCGCTGATGTAGTCCATAGCGTTTATTTTGCCGCAGGTACAAAAGCCTTGATGTAGTCTTTGTATTGCGGATGCTCACGCAGCGTTTGAAAGCAAAAGCCCTTGGCCTTCAAACCCACAATCAGCGGCTCTAGCACCGCAGGTGCCCAAGGGTCTTGGCGCGACCAAATACCCAAATGCGCCAACAAAATGTCGCCAGATTTGATGTTGTTCAACGCCTTTTTCAGCAAAGCGTCGTTTGGATAAGCACCGCTGGGTAATTCATCGCCCAGAAAGCCCGCTGGCGACCAGCCCACATGCTCAAAACCACAGCTTTTAGCGACTGCGAGTAACTTTGCTGAAGTCTTACCACCCGGCGCTCGGTACAAAGGCAGTGGCTTTTTACCCGTGAAATCTTGCAAGCGCTCAGCCGCAAAGGCGATTTGCTCGCAATACTTTTTAGCGTCGTAGGTGAACTCGCGCCCCTCAAACGCACCGGCTGAGGGTTTGATGCGAAACTGCGCCACACCCGCTGAGGTATTGGGCATATCGCCGCGCCAGTAAACGTGGTCGTAGGTGTGTGAGGCAAACTCGTGCCCCTCAGCCGCTCTGGCCTTCCACCACGGTTCCCAGTGCTGGCTCAAACTACCATTGCCTATTTTTGTACGCTCATTCGCGGCAAAAAAGGTGACTTTGACTTGGTGTTTGTTTAAAACATCGGCAATCAGCGGTGCCACTTCCATGTGACCCGTATCAAATGTGAAGTATAACGGCTTTAAACACTCATTTTTAGAGCTGTTTTGAGCCATAGCCAGCGTATTTACTGCCTGAACAGCTACAAATAATATAGCAGATTTCAGGTATATCATGGCGTAAGCCTCAACGCGGAGCGTGTTCCAGAGTCCAAACGCCATGGGGTGACCTTCCAACGTTGACTTGTTTGGTGATTTTCTTGGTTTCAATATCAATCACTGTGAGTTTTTTGATCCAGCGCGCGGTGACCAGCAAAAACTTGCCATCTGCACTCACATCCATGCAATCGGGCCCACCTGGCACGTTGTAAGTGTCTACCACCGCAAGGGTTTGCAAATCCACCTTAGAAATCGAATTTGCCACGCGGTTACTCACGAAAACGTGGCGTTTGTCGCCTGCGGCCCTGAAAGCGTGCGCGCCATTACCGGTTTTGATGGTTTTGATGAGTTTTGGCACCGCGGCTGAAACATCAAACACTTGAACGCTGTCGCCGCCCGTCAAACCTAGCAACAGTGTTTTGTCGTCCGCCGTCACAAAAACCTCACCCCTGACGGCAAACCGCACGACCTGCCCCTGCCCATTTTCAACCATCGTCTGGCTCAAATCGGTGGACTTGCCCCCCTGCAATTGCTTAACAGAAATTTTGCCTGTCATATAAACTATTGTGCTGTAATCCACTCGGACTCTGCCCTGAAATTCCGTTGTCTTGCTCTGAAGCCACACCACCGCCTTGTCGCCGGAAAACTCCCACGCC
>JBEGUP010000139.1:0-5103 GCA_041178825.1 Pseudomonadota bacterium
TACATTCGCCTCCACGCCGCCGACGACGTCTTGATCGCTCGCGCCCAACTTCTCGGTGGTACAGTTATCGAGGGCATCACCGTCAAAGGCCTGATCCCCCCCGGCCACAAAATCGCCACCCATGCCATAGCCGCGGGTGAGCCGGTGCGTCGCTACAACCAAATCATCGGTTTTGCCAGCAAACCCATCGCCGCCGGCGAGTATGTGCATACCCATAACCTCGATATGGGCGCGAACAAGGGCGATTTTGAGCGCGATTACGCCTTTGGTGCAGATGTCAAACCCGAGCCCGCCAAGCGGGAAGCCACCTTCATGGGCATCAAACGCCCCGACAGACGGGTGGCGACGCGCAACTACATCGGCGTGTTAACCAGCGTGAATTGCTCCGCTACAGCAGCGCGGGCGATTTCAGACCACTTTTCTCGCCGTACCAATCCATCAGCGTTGGCCGACTTTCCTAATGTTGATGGCGTAGTCGCGCTGACGCACGGCACAGGCTGCGGCATGGACGGCGAGGGGCTGGGCATGCAAATTTTGCAGCGCACACTGACAGGCTACGCCACCCACGTCAACTTCTGGGGCGCGCTGGTGGTGGGCTTGGGATGCGAAGGCAACCAAATCAAAGCCTGGCTGGGCAGTGGCAACTTGACGGAGGGCGACAACCTCAAGGTGTTCAATATTCAAGATACAGGAGGAACAGCTAAGACGGTTGAAAAAGGCATTGAACTCATCAACGCCATGCTGCCCCGCGCCAATGCGGTGAAGCGTGAGCCGTGCAGCGCTTCGCACATCACCATCGGCTTACAGTGTGGCGGCTCGGACGGCTACTCCGGCATCAGCGCGAATCCGGCTTTGGGTGCGGCGGTTGACTTGCTGGTGGCGCATGGCGGCACAGCCATATTGAGCGAAACCCCCGAAATTTACGGTGCCGAGCACCTGCTGACTCGTCGTTCTGTCAGCCGCGCCGTGGGTGAAAAACTGGTCTCACGTATCAAATGGTGGGAGCATTACACAGCGATCAACGACGGCGAGATGAACAACAACCCGTCCCCAGGCAACAAAGCTGGTGGGCTGACCACGATTCTGGAGAAATCACTGGGCGCGGTCGCCAAGGGCGGCACGTCCAATTTGCAGGCGGTGTACGAGTACGCCGAGCCGGTTAGCACCCACGGCTTTGTCTACATGGACACGCCTGGTTACGACCCTGTCAGCGCAACGGGTCAAGTCGCAGGCGGCGCGAATGTGATCTGCTTCACCACTGGTCGCGGCTCAGCCTACGGCTGCGCGCCCTCGCCCTCGCTCAAGCTGGCGACGAATTCCGCCCTGTGGAAGCGCCAAGAGGAAGACATGGACATCAACTGCGGTGAAATCATCGATGGCACCGCCTCGATTGCCGAGATGGGGCAGAGGATTTTTGAGATGGTCTTAGCGACGGCCTCGGGCGAACCGAGTAAAAGCGAGCGCCACGGCTATGGGCAGAATGAGTTTGTGCCGTGGCAAGTCGGCGCGGTGATGTAAAGGATAAAAACATGTCAAAAACGATTCAAGCCAGCGAATTAATTGCCTCAACAGCTACTATTTTAATAGCGTCTGGCAGTTCTGAAAAAGAAGCGAATACTGTCGCCAGCAACCTCGTCATGGCGAATCTGAGCGGTCACGACTCGCACGGCGTTGGCATGTTGCCGCGTTATGTGGCTGCCGTGTTGGAAGGCGGCTTGAAACCCAATACCGACGTCAAAACCATCCTCGATCTGGGTCACATGTTGACGCTGGACGGGCAACGCGGTTACGGTCAGGTGATTGGTGAGCAGGCCATGCAGATGGGCATTGAGCGCACACAAAAGTATGGCAGCTGCATCATGACGCTGGCGAATTCCCACCATCTGGGCCGCATCGGCCACTGGGCGGAAATGGCCACGGCGGCGGGGTTGGTGTCTATGCATTTCGTCAACGTCATGGCGCGTCCTGCGGTGGCGCCTTGGGGCGGGGCGGACGGGCGCTTTGGCACGAATCCGTGCTGTATTGGTATTCCATTACCAAAGAACTCTGGGAGAGAGCCGTTTTTATTAGATTTCGCAACCAGCCGCGTTGCGCAGGGCAAGATGCGCGTAGCCTACAACGAAGGACACACTGTCGCGCCGGGTTTGCTGATTGACGAAACAGGCGCACCCACCGTCAACCCTGGCGTGGTCGTCGTGCCGCAACAGAACGGCTTGTTCGGCGCGTTGATGACTTTTGGCGAGCACAAAGGCTACGGCATGGCGGTGGCTTGTGAGCTGCTGGGCGGCGCGTTGACAGGCGGCGGTAGCTGGCACGAACCCGCCAACTCAACACGCGGCCAACAGCAAGCGGTGCTGAACGGCATGTTGACGGTGCTGATCGACCCTGCCAAACTGGGGACGCAAGCCAGCTTTGAGTCGGAAGCGCAGGCGTTTGTCGATTGGGTCAAACAATCCCCTGCAGGCCAAGGATTTGATGCGGTTCAAATCGCTGGCGACCCAGAGCGACGTGCCCGAATTCAGCGCGGTAAAGACGGCATTGTCATTGACGACCAGACGTGGGCAGATATTGTGGCGTCCGGTGTCAAGGTTGGTGTTGCGCTGAATTAAGCTGTTACGGTCTCTGTCGCTTCTTGCGGCGCAGGGGTGCGAATCAAGTGGTCAAACGCTGACAAAGCCGCTTTAGCGCCCTCACTAGCAGCAATCACAATTTGTTTGTAAGGAACAGTCGTGCAGTCGCCTGCACCAAAAATACCAGCCACATTGGTGTGGTTCTTAGCATCGATGACAATTTCACCAAACTTGGTGCGGTCAATCGTGGTTCCCAAAAATTCAGTATTCGGAACTAAGCCAATCTGCACGAAAACGCCTTCTAAAGCGAGGGTTTGCTCTTCGTTGGTAGCGCGGTCTTTGAAGCGCAAACCATTCATGCGGTCACCATTGCCTGTTACTTCTAAGGTCTGCGTGTTGAGGTGAATCGTCACGTTAGGCAAACTCTTAAGTTTGTTGACCAATACCGCATCCGCCTTCATCTCGGGCATGAATTCAAACACAGTGACATGCTTGACCAAGCCAGCCAAATCAATCGCGGCTTCCACACCAGAGTTACCGCCACCGATAACGGCAACATCTTTACCTTTGAACAGTGGGCCATCACAATGCGGGCAGTAAGCCACGCCTTTGTTTTTGTATTCTTGCTCGCCAGGCACGTTCATATTGCGCCAGCGTGCGCCCGTTGCGATGATGAGGTTACGAGTTTTAAGCTCGCCACCGCTTTCGGTCTTTAGCGTGATGTAGCCGCCTTCTGTGCTAGCTGGCGTCACGCTAGCCGCGCGGTGTCCGTTCATGAAATCTACGTCATAGGTTTTAACGTGTTGCTCCAAAGCAGCCGCGTACTTAGGCCCGTCCGTTTCTGGTACACCAATGTAGTTTTCAATCGCCATGGTGTCATTCACCTGCCCGCCAAAGCGCTCTGCAAGTAAACCCGTACGAATGCCTTTGCGTGCAGCATAAATAGCTGCCGCCGCGCCTGCGGGGCCGCCGCCCAGAATCAGAACGTCATAAGGTGCTTTGGTGCTGAGTTTGGCAGCTTCGCGTTTGGCTGCGCCAGTATCTAGCTTGGCAACAATCTCTTCCAAGCTTGCGCGACCTGAATGGAACATTTTTCCATCCAAATGCAGCGCTGGCACGGCCATGATGCCTTTGTCTTCAACTTCTTTTTGGTTCAAACCACCGTCAATGATGGTGACGTCAAAAGCCGGGTTATTAATAGCCATGAGCGACAGCGCTTGCACAACGTCAGGGCAGTTGTGGCAAGACAGACTCATGAAAACGTCAAATTTTTGTGGTGCATCAAACTGCAAAGCGCGAATTTGCGCCAAGGTGTCTTCTTCAACTTTGGGTGGGTGTCCACCCGTCCATAACAAGGCCAGCACCAAGGATGTAAATTCATGCCCCAGAGGAATAGCCGCAAAACGCAGTTTCATGGGCGCACCATTGGCGCGATGCAGAGCGAATGAAGGCGACCGTCCATCCGTGCCATCTGTGCGGACAGTGATTTTGTCACTCAACGATGCAATTTGCTCGAGCAGGCTGCGCATCTCTTGTGAAGATTCGTCAGTGCCAAGCGTTGCCACAATCTCAAACGGTTCGCGAACGCGTTCTAAATAGGCTGCTAATTGGTCTTTCAGGTTTTGATCGAGCATAGTATTCCCCTACCCACCGCTTGTGGCGATGGGAATGTATAGCAAATTGATGGGTGAGAGACTTAAAACACCAAGAAACTAAAGTGGTCTTGGTGTTTTATTTTTGAACTTAGATCTTGCCGACCAAATCCAAAGATGGTGTCAAAGTCTTAGCGCCTTCGTTCCACTTCGCTGGGCAAACTTCGCCTGGGTGCGCTGCTGTGTATTGCGTAGCTTTGAGCTTGCGCAGTGTTTCTTTCACATCACGCGCGATTTCGTTGGAATGAATTTCCATGGTCTTGATGACCAAATCAGGGTTGATGATGAACGTACCGCGCAAAGCCAAGCCCTCTTCTGGGATATGCACGCCAAACGCGTTGGTCAACGCATGGGTTGGGTCGCCCACCAATGGGAACTTTGCTTTACCTACGGCTGGAGAAGTTTCGTGCCACACTTTGTGTGAAAAATGCGTGTCAGTCGTCACAATATAGACTTCCGCTCCCGCTTTTTGGAACTCAGCGTAGTTGTCAGCAGCATCTTCAATTTCTGTTGGGCAGTTGAAGGTGAAAGCCGCTGGCATGAAAATCAGCACAGACCATTTGCCTTGCAGGCTTGCTTCAGAGACTGTCACAAATTTGCCATTGTGAAAAGCTTCAGTTTTGAACGGCGCGACGGTGGTGTTAATCAGTGACATAGTGAAATCCTCAAAAAGTGGTGTGATGAATAAAAAGGGAGTCAACAACAAAGCAACCCCACCAGCCACTGAACAACATAAGAGCACGCTGTACAACCGCTGATGCATTAATGATAGTCAATATCTATGACAATTCATAGTTTGATTGATTGTGTTTTTCGAACACCGCCATAGTCAAAACCAATGACCGAGGCAAAAAAAGCTAAAAAACTTACAGCAACTGCGC
>JBEGUP010000140.1:0-5031 GCA_041178825.1 Pseudomonadota bacterium
GGCGCAACTTGCACCAGATCTTGTACATACAAACCCAAAGCAGTTGCATCAAATGCACGACCAACACTCAAAGCACGCAAGTCTTCATTCACACTAGCACCATCGTTGGGAGTACCGACCTTGGTCAAAGCCTTCACCAAAGCTGGTGTCGCAACTGCGTTGTAGTTTGCAAACTTCTCATGCGCGTAGTCAATACCCGTCAATAACTCATGCTTCATGCCTACAGCTTCAAATTTTTTACTGTAGTCACTTTGAACATACGTTGTTTGCATGTCTTGGATTTTGTTGTTCGTACCACGGCACAACACTTGCGAATCAGACAATTCGTTGAACAAAGCAGTTTGGCGCTGCGTCGTCGAACCTGCTACAAACGCGGCTTGGCAAACGGTTTTACTTGCAGCATTGGTAGGCTGACGACGAATCGTACTTGCACGCTGGTCACGCTCGTAAGAGCCTTGGCGAGCAATGGTCTTGATCTCGCCACCATCGTCAAATCTGTGCGTGTGGCTGATAGTCGCCGCTTTTGCGCCGCCCGCATTGCGGTCACTTGCCATGCCGTAATAGGCACTTGGATCGACATTGGTCATCAAGCCAGTTTCACTGACAGCTGCACCTCTGGCCAAAATCCATGGCAATCCATAGTTCATGCCATTGTTGTTATCCAGGTAATACAAACCGACTGAAAACTCATCTTTCTCGCCAATGCCCAAACGGTAATTGACAGCCAAGCCTTTTTTGTCGATGCTGCTTCCAGAGCCATTGTTGTCGGCCTTGGTTGCCATCGCGTTGATACGCAGGCCTGCGTTTTCACCAGTTTTGATGTTGAAATCACCCACAGCACGCTTGTAACCATGACTACCGACAGTCACATCTACAGAGTTTTCATCCATCGCACGTGCAGACTTGCTAACTTGGTTAACCGCGCCGCCGGTGGATCCACGACCAAACAACATAGATGCAGAACCGCGCAACAATTCAATACGGTCGTTATTGAAGGTATCACGGTCATAAAACGCTGGGTCACGCATGCCGTCTACAAAAATATCCCCAGTTGCTGCCAATGAAAAACCACGCAAACGAATGTCTTCCTCCCCACCCTCAGCCGCTAAGAAAGAAATGCCTGCCGTGTTGTGCAGCGCTTCTTTCAAGGTGTCCAAATTACGATCATCAATCAATTTTTCGGTAACAACAGTGATGGACTGCGGAATGTCACGCAGGGCTTGCTTACCTTTGCCGATACCCGTTTCCGTGGCGCGTACTGAGTCTTTACCTTCTGCAGCAATGGCTTTTTCAATCACAGGCACTGGCGCAAGCGTCTTTTCTGATGTTGTAGCTGTTTGCGCCCATGCTGATGCACTGGCAGACAACACGACCGCTGCAATTGGCAGCATGACAAATTGTTGAGCCGTGCGCTGACCTGAGCGTATGGTTGAGCGTTGATTTAAGTGAGCCAAGAGAACCTCCGTTTAAGTTACAAAAAAAGACACGAGTAAAGCTAATATGTCTGGATTGTAATGCAAATAAGAACGATTCTCAATTAGATTTACATTTATTTTTTATTTACTGACTATTTAGTCAAAATCAACTTACCTAGCTTGGTTGCCTGTAGACGATAAACAGCTCCGTTATGCTTGATTTCAACAACTTTTTGCCCCTTCAGCAGCAGCGCACTGTCAAGGCTCGATATTTTGATTGCTGATTCGATATGAGAAATATTTTGCACACCAGCTTTTGAAATGACGTCACCGGAGAAACTGCCAGTCTTGGGCGAGCTTTTAAACATTTTGAAATTCCTTGGCTAAGTAAGCATCACTTACGGCAAACCCACCACGCCGAGGCCACAACCACCGCGATGCACAAGATAAATGCGAAAACGGTGGACATATCGTGTTTCGATTATTTAGTGCTCTACTACGATGTTGCGGCAAAAGAAGCAGAAAACGCGTCTGAAGACCTAGCACCCTCCTGCCACAAATGGGCAATCCTACCTTGTGCACCACACTGAGCCACTACATCACGTGCACAGCCTTCACATTTACCGCATTGCGTGGATAAACCTGTCTCAAACTGAATGTCGTCAAAACTCATACCCGCCATTGCGTGCTTTGAGATTTCGCGGTCAGAAATGTGATGACAAATGCAGACGATCATGGCGTTTTGAGAAGTTAAAAACTTCTAGGGACAATTAAAATAAGAATAACTACATTGTAAATGCGAATCGTTCTTATTGTCAATAGCACCTCACATCATGAAGAATAAAGCAATTTAAATGAGAATCATTATCATATAATTCATCATAATTTTGTAATTCTCAGCATGAAATCAACACCTAAACGCGCAACCGAAGGTTCAGTGGCAACATCACATCACGACGGTACTAAAGAAAATTCTACAAAATTACGGCGTATTGCTTCTGTCAACGGCACACGAATCGTGCGCTACCAATGCTTATGCTGCGAACCAGACGCAGCACTGGCACCAAGACGAATCAAAAGCAGCCAACGTTTTAAAGCTGCATCAAGCTAGTTCACCCACTTGGCTTTGCAAGTAGTTTTGTATACCGACTTTACCGATCAAATCGATTTGGGTTTCTAAAAAGTCAATGTGTTCTTCGGTATCGTCCAAAATGCCTTGCAGCAAATCACGGGATACATAGTCGCGAACGCTTTCGCAATGCGCAATACCAGCCTTGATAGTTGCTTGTGCACCGACTTCAGCGCTTAAATCGCAGGCCAAAGCTTCTGGCACATCTTCGCCAATCGAGAGTTTCCCCAAATCTTGCAAATTTGGCAGGCCGTCGAGCATAAAAATGCGATCCATCAACATATCTGCATGCTTCATTTCACCGATGGATTCTGCGTATTCTTTCTTCGCCAACTTGTCAAATCCCCAATGCTTATACATGCGGTAATGCAAGAAATATTGGTTGATAGCCGTCAGTTCGTTTTTAAGCTGCGCTTGCAGGTGAGAGATTACTTGTACATCGCCTTTCATGGCCACTCCTTTTGTTGTAATTGTTTGATTATCACCAGCCAAACTGAGCATTGCAAGCAAAGACCTTGAATTTAAAAATGACCCCGAATGCGTTTAATTCTTGTTTGTAAATACAACACCACTTGCTGTGGATTTAATTTCAAGGCTTGCTTCTTACTTTAAACAACCATTCATGCAAAAGATGCAACAAATCAACATTACTCAAGTTTTTAAACGGCCGAAAAATCAAAAAACACGGGGGCACCAGCTTTTAGTGATTCAAAAACAAGGTTTTGTCCTTTCAAAACGCTTAGCGTCTGACCTGCTTCTAAAAAATGGTCTCCATAGTTGTCATCTGCATTGTCACCTCCGGCTCCGACAGTTGCCCACACGCGACCTTGCTTGATACTAAGTTCGCTATCTGATTCTGCAAATAAACTAACGACTTGTATGCTGCTCATCTGAAACTCCTCTAACGACGTTGTGAATGAATGAGGCTCTATCATCACGTCCTAAGCAAAAATCGTCCAATGAAATAGATGGCGTTTATTCATGCAAAACTGGAATGAATCAAGGTAGTTTCCGTCGTAAAATTATTTGTATGAAGACAAGCCTTAAACCTAGCCCAGCTCCAAAAGCGAAAATGCGTACCCGTGCGCTTTCTGTCGGTCATCTACGTGCTTTTGAGGCTGTAGCTCGACATTTGAACTTCAGAGTAGCGGCAGAAGAACTTGCCTTGACGCAATCGGCCATCAGCCGGCAGATTCAAGCGTTGGAAGACGAAATTGGCGTTAGCTTGTTTTTACGGCATACGCGCTCTGTGGAGTTGACGGGTGCAGGCTCGCAACTGCTGCGGGCGGTGATGCCGTCACTGGAAAACATCGACGGCGCAGTCCGGCAAATTCGCCGCACTGCGGGTCGCAAAATCGTGTCGATTTCGACTTGGGCCTCGTTTTCCACCCAGTGGTTGATTCCGCGCATGGAAGCTTTTCAGCACGATAACCCAGATATTGATCTGCGTATCGAAGCCACCGACAGCGCTGTTAATTTAGAGACAAGTGACGTCGATTTGGTGCTGCGCTACGCCAAACCAAGCTCTGTGCCCAAACATGCCACGCGGCTGTTTGGCGAGCAATTGGCTGTTGTGGCTAGTCCGTGGTTAATGAAAAGCAACCGCTCCATCAAAAAAGCTGCCGACTTGGCACATTTTTCATTGATTGAAGCTGACCACGACAACCGCTTCAAACACAACGAGTGGCTGACGTGGGAGCGTTGGCTCGTTGCGCAAAAACTGCCTGATTTGGAACCCAAACGCTGGCTGTACTTCAACTACTCGCACCAAATTGTGCAAGCCGCGCTTACCGGCCAAGGTGTCGCGCTGTGTCGCATGCCGCTGATTTCTGACCATTTAGCCAAGGGCGATTTGATTGAATTGCTCCCTACCGAGCGGATGGAGACGCCTTTGGCATATTGGCTTATCGTCGGCCCGCGCAGCCACCAACGCCCAGAAGTTCAAGCGTTTTGCGAATGGTTAATTTCACAAGCAGCGGTTACTGCGGCAGCGATGGGCGAGATTTGACTGAAAAAAGTAGAAAAATTGAAGTAAGGGATAATACTTAGTTACGCCTTGAAGAGCTGTGACTATGGCTTGGGCGACATCTCCTTAATACTTCTCATGATTACTCTAAAAAACGTGGTGCTGCGTCGCAGCGCCAAAGTCTTGCTTGATAGCGCGAATGTGACCATCAACCCCGGTGAAAATGTGGGCATTGTGGGGCGAAATGGCGCTGGCAAATCCACCCTGTTTGCGCTCTTGAATGGCACACTGCATGAAGATGGTGGAGAATACTTTATCCCAGCGCAGTGGCGCATGGGCCAGGTTGCGCAGGACATGCCTGAGACTGAGCAAAGTGCCACCCAGTTTGTGATTGAGGGTGACACCCCGCTACTTGAAGCACAAAAAGAAGTCGATGCTGCTGAGCAAACCGAAGATTACGAGCGCATGGCCAATGCCTACACAGCCATGGCCGACTGTGGCGCTTACGACGCCCCTGCCCG
>JBEGUP010000141.1:0-5600 GCA_041178825.1 Pseudomonadota bacterium
TTTGAACGCGGCGTTGACCCGGAGTTGACCATCGAACACATTGAGCGCATCACGCAATTGGTGCTGGATATTTGCGGAGGTACGGCTGGATCAATTGACGATTTGCAGCCGAACATGCCGAAAATTACACCCGTCAGCTTGCGCGTTGCACGTGCGGCTAAGGTGATTGGCATGCCGATCAGCTTGGCTCAATGTACGGATGCGTTTGCCAAGCTGGGTTTGCCTTATTCGGTTGCAGGTGACGTTATTACCGTTACGCCACCGTCTTACCGCTTTGACATCCAAATCGAAGAAGACTTGATCGAAGAAGTCGTGCGTATGGTGGGTTTTAATAACCTGCCAACCACGCCACCACTTGCGCCTATCACCGCCAAGATTCGCACTGAATCGCAGCGCGGCCCGTTTGCCGTGCGCCGCGCTTTGGCTGCAATGGGTTATCAAGAAACTATCAATTTCAGCTTCGTCGAAGAGCGCTGGGAGCATGAGCTCGCAGGCAACGCCAATCCGATCAAACTGCTGAACCCGATTGCCAGCAACATGAGCGTGATGCGCTCCTCGCTGCTCGGCTCACTCGTGCAGGTTTTGAAATACAACATCGATCGTAAAGCTGCTCGTGTGCGGATTTTTGAAGTCGGTCGCGTGTTTTTGCGCGATGCCAGCGTGAAGAACACCGATGCCGCGGTGCAGGGCTTCAATCAGCCGATGCGCGTCGCTGGTTTGGTCTATGGTAATTTGGACGAACTGCAATGGGGCAGGGCTGAGCAGGCTGCAGATTATTTCGATGTCAAAGGCGAAGTCGAGGCATTGCTTGCACCGATACAAGCGACGTTTGAACCAGCCCAGCACCCAAGCATGCACCCAGGCCGCTGCGCTAGAGTTTTAGTCAATGGTCAAGAAATTGGTTTCATTGGTGAGATGCATCCTAAGTGGGTTCAGTCTTATGAGCTGGGCAAAGGCGGTAAAACAGCCAAAGCACTCATCTTGTTTGAGCTTGAACTTGATGCACTTTTACAACGCCCTGTACCCGTTGCTCAGCCTGTGTTGAAAACGCAAGATGTTGAGCGTGATATTGCAATTTTGGTAGCAGAAAAGGTAACGCACGCTGCCGTTACAGCGGCAATTGCTGCCGTACCATTGAATGGTTTGACGCGCTCAGCCACGCTGTTTGACATCTACCGCCCCAAAGTGAGTGGTGGTGATATTGCAGCCGATGAGAAAAGCTTGGCGGTGCGCTTGACCTTCAACAGCCAAGATGCCACACTGAACGACGAAGCTATTGAAGTTGCAGTGAATGCGGTGCTTGAATCATTAAAAACGCAAGTTGGTGCAAGATTGCGCAGCTAAAAATTAGAAGAAATCATAAAAAGAGACGACGATGGAAATATCTTTAGAGAGTTTAGAGACCAATTCTTTGACCAAAGCGCAATTGGCAGAGGTGCTGTTCGAGCAAATTGGGCTCAATATGCGTGAATCCAAAGACATGGTGGACGCATTTTTTGACCTGATTTCTGCTCAACTCGTAGAAGGCCAAGACGTCAAAATCCCAGGTTTTGGCAATTTCCAAATCCGCACCAAAGCACCACGTCCAGGCCGCAACCCGCGCACAGGGGAATTGATTCCGATTGAAGCACGCCGCGCCATTACTTTCCACGCCAGCCACAAACTCAAAGACCAAATCGCTGGCATTTAAATCTGCTTATGTTTGTGTGACTTATTTCAGCTTTTGAACAAAAGCTGTTGTATTTCGGTGTTGCATATTTTTCACACAATAATAATTTTTCTAAAATCAGTTTACAAGTGTAAAAGTTAGAGTAATCTACTAGCTTATTCACGTAGGACATTGATTTCATGGAGAATTCTCTCCCTCCCATTCCCGCCAAACGCTACTTTACCATCAGCGAAGTAGGTGATTTATGTGGTGTTAAACCCCACGTGCTACGCTATTGGGAGCAGGAATTCACGCAACTACGCCCCATGAAACGCAGCGGTAACCGCCGTTATTACCAGCACAACGAGGTGCTGATGATTCGCCGAATCCGCGAATTGCTATACGACCAAGGCTTCACCATCCATGGCGCACGGAACCAAATGCAAGAGCTTGGGCAGGTACATCGCAACCAAAAACGCAGTGCCGACGCGCCAGAATTTGACGTGCAAGCTCAAGGTTTTAAACAAAGCGCTCAAGCTGATGAAGAAGTGATTGATGAAATCAGTGACGAGCAAGCGTTGGAAGAAGCACTGGCTGCTGCTTTGGCTGCTAGTACCCCTGTTAAAGCCAACGGACACGGCTTAAATGGCGTGAATGGAAGTAGCTACAAATGGCAATTTGTACGACAAGAGTTGAACGAGATTCGCGATCTTTTGAGCGCAAGCACGCAGGCGTTGCAGGTATAATTAAAACTAGATCGGTGTGTGGCGCAGCCTGGTAGCGCACTTGCATGGGGTGCAAGGGGTCGTAGGTTCGAATCCTATTACACCGACCATTTATTGGATAATATCCGCCGTAGATGGCGTATTTTCTGCCTCAGATGCTTCTAAAGTCATAGCAAGCAGTTTTTTACATTCCACCCATACAGCCACTCCATCGCGTCATAAAAGCGCTCTGGGCTGCGGCCTTTCCATAAATTATTTCGCACCAATCTTTCCACGCCTTTGGCATGGAAGATGCGCCCCATTTCGCGGGCAGACAGGACAATGCGGGCTGTTCTGGAAACGCGCGCGTTTTGGTATTGGGCAAAGGCCAACGCGATGTCGTTGTTGTTCGCTTTGAGCGCTTCACCCAGCGTGACAGCGTCTTCCAGCGCCATGCAGGCACCTTGGGCTAGATATTGCAAAGTAGCGTGGGCGGCGTCGCCCAGCAGAGTTACGCGACCAAAGTTCCATTGAGCAATGGGTTCGCGGTCGGCCGTTGCCCATCGCGTCCAATCTTTAGGCAGTTCGATCAATTGGCGGGCTTTGGGGCAAATATCGGTGAAGTAACTCAACACCTCATCGCGGCTGCCGGTGCGCACACTCCATTCTTCTTTGTCGCGGCTGTGGAAAGTGACAACCACGTTGTACTGCTCGCCACCACGCAGTGGGTAGTGCACCAGATGGCAGTTGGGGCCCACCCAAATGCTGGCGGCGTTCCAACGTAAATTCTCTGGGAAATCTTTTTTCTCTACCACGGCGCGGTACACCACATGGCCAGAAACACGGGCGTCGTCACCTACAAACTGCTTGCGAATCGCTGATTTCACGCCATCGGCTGCTATCAAAGCTGCACCGCGATGCACGCCGCCCTTTGCGTCAAACACAGTAACGCTGCGCTCGTCTTGTTCAACATGCGTAACCGTCGTTGCCGTTAGCAGCTCGATACGGTCTTTGTTTTCGGTGGCTCCGTCTAAGAGTGATTGGTGTGCATCGGCACGGTGAATCACGGCATAGGGGTTGCCAAAGCGCTGTAAAAATGCTTCACCAGTCGGAATGAAGCCGACTTGGTACTCGTCCAGTGCGTCATGCATGACCATGTGGTCAGTATAGACGGCTCGGGCACGCATTTGCTCGCCCACGCCCAGTGCGTCAAACGCCGCAAAGCCATTAGGCCCGACCTGCAAACCTGCGCCGATTTCGCCAAGTTTCGATGCTTGCTCTAGTACTTTGACCTTGTAGCCTTGCCTCACCAAAGCCAGTGCTGCAGCAATACCACCAATGCCGCCGCCGGCGACGATGATGGGAAGGTCGTTGTTGGACATGCAAGGCTCCTTAAACCAATGGGATTACGGGAAGGGTGAAAATATAATAAGTATGCTTATTAATTATAGAAATGAAATCACCCCTTTGTAAAGGAAAACAAGCTTTCTGGTGGTTAAATAAGGGTATGTACTTATTTTTGAAGCATTACTTAGTTCTTTTTTTCTTTGTCATTTCGGCAAGTTTTACCTTTCAAGCGACAGCACAAACCCAGACAGACAGCATGGCCAAGCGCATGCAAGCCTGCACGACCTGCCACGGCGCTGAAGGCATCACCTCAAACCAAGCTTACTTCCCGCGCATTGCAGGCAAACCAGCTGGATATTTGTTTAACCAACTGCAAAACTTCAAAGAAGGGCGTCGCCATTATGGGTTGATGGTGGGCATGGTTGAGCACTTGAGCGACGCTTATTTGCTGGAAATGGCGCAATATTTTGCGGATTTAGATGTGCCTTATGCACCGCCAGCGCCTTTGAAAACACCTGCCAGTTTCGCCGCGCTGCAATTTGGCAAAACGTTGGCATTGCAGGGTGACAAATCGCGCCAACTAGCCGCCTGCGCCAGCTGCCATGGCTCGGCGTTGATGGGTGTTTTGCCCAGCACGCCCGCATTGTTAGGCTTGCCGCGCGACTATGTGGCCGCGCAGCTCGGTGCATGGCAAACCGGATTGCGCAAAGCGCATGCGCCAGATTGCATGGGGCGCATCGCCAAAGTGCTGACGCCTAAGGACATTGACGCTTTAGCCAGCTGGCTAGCAATACAACCTGTGCCAGCCGTTGCCAAAGCTGCAACTAGCTTGCCGCAGCCACAAACCGAACAATGCGGGGGCGCAAAATGAGGACATTTTGGAGTCGATGGTGTGGATGGAGTCGCTGGACACCAGTGCGCCGTATCTTTGTGGGATTGGCAGCATTTCTCGCATTGCTGTTTGCTATGGCTTGCGGCTTGCTCTTGCGTGAAATGTATGCTGCTGATTTAATAGCTATTCAGGCAGTAAATACGGCGACTGTGGGCTTAAAACAAGGTCAAAATGACGTTATAGGTCAGAACGATTTACGAGTGCAGCGCGGCGCCTATCTCGCCAAAGTCGGCAACTGCGCAGCCTGCCACACCGCACGCGGCGGGGCGGCGTTTGCGGGAGGAAAAGCCATCAGCACGCCGTTTGGCACGGTCTACACCAGCAACATCACGCCAGACGCCACAACTGGCATTGGCAAATGGTCGGCAGATGCTTTTTATCGCGCTATGAACGAAGGTCGCAGCGCTGACGGCCACCTGCTCACCCCCTCACTCGCGCTGATTCTGATGATTTGTACATTTACTTCATGCATGGCGTCGGACCCGTGGCGCAAGCCAACAAGCCGCATGACTTGCCCTTTCCATTCAACACGCAGCTTGCGTTGGCGTTTTGGCGAACTTTGTTTTTTGAAAAAGCGGTTTTAAGTATTGATAAGAGTGCTATTAAAAAAATAGCTGCTCAGGAAATAAATACGCCGGCTAGCGTGCTAAATGAGGGTGTTAAAACGGATGATTCAGACATCCAACGCGGTGCCTACTTAGTGCGCGGCTTAGGCCACTGCAGCGCCTGCCATGCCGAGCGTAACGCGCTGGGCGCGAGTGTGAACAACCAGTTCAGCGACCAACTGCTTGGCGGCGCACTCATGCCCATGCGCGACTGGTACGCTCCGTCTTTGGTTGACCCTGCAGAGGCGGGCGTTGCCCACTTGCCGCGCCAAGACGTGGTCGCCTTGCTCAAAACCGGCATAGCGCCCAACGCCAGCATGCTTGGCCCCATGGCCGAGGTGGTGGCTGGCAGCACCCAGTTTTGGACAGATGCGGACTTGAACGCGACGGCGGCATATTTGCAG
>JBEGUP010000142.1:0-5216 GCA_041178825.1 Pseudomonadota bacterium
ATGAATCAAATAAATAAATAAAAGCAAGCAAGGATAAAAATCAAACAGGAGGTGCATGTATCAATTATCAGGAAATACTAATTTTTAGAATTTGTCTCCCAACTCTCATGACTAGCGGAAAAATTTAATCAATAGCAAGGACTTACCATATGAAAAATCTCTCTCTACTAACAACATGCGCCGTAGCAGTTTGCATGGCCAGCTCGGCACTCGCGCAACAAAAAACATTGACGGTTGCTTCCTTCCCAAGCTTCGACGAAGCCATCAAAGTGGCAATACCGTTGTACAAAAAAATTCGTCCTGATATCAAATTAGTCAGTCTAGGCTATGGCGACCATCACAACGCGATGGTTACAGCACTATCAACAGGCGCAGGTTTGCCCGATGTGATGGGGGTGGAGATTGGTTTTATCGGTAAATTTGCAGCGTCTGGTGCTGTTGAAGATCTGTCTAAGCCGCCCTACAACGCACTGACACACAAAAGCAAAATTGTCGGTTACACGTTTTCGCAAGGCAGTAATTTAGAGGGTGGTTTAGCTGCCATGCCTGCCGATATTGGCCCGGGCACACTGCTAATCAGACAAGATATATTAGACAAATCTGGTGTGACGAACGCGCAACTCACGCAATCTTGGGAGTCCTACATCAACGCGGGTAAAGTTATCAAAGAAAAAACGGGCGTACTCTTACTGCCGCACGCCAACTCTATCAATGAAGTCTATATTCGGGCAAATGTAAAAAGTGGCGAGGGTATTTATTTTGATAAAAACAACAAGCCTTTGTTCAACACCCCGCGTTTTGAAAAAGCATTTGAATACGCCAAAGCGGTACGCGTAGCAGGCTTAGATGCAAAAATCTTACCTTGGACAAACGAGTGGTCAGAAGGCTTCAAGCGCGGAAGTTTTGTCACTGAAATGCGTGGCGCGTGGATGTTGGGACAATTATCAAGCTGGCTCGCACCAGAGACCAAGGGCAAATGGCGCGCATCAAACCTGCCCAACAATGCCTATTCTTCGTGGGGTGGATCTTTCTATGCGATTCCTAAGAAAATTTCTGATGACCAAAAAAAGGTAGCTTGGGAATTCATTACTTTCATGACAACCAACAAAGAAATGCAAGTTGCTGCATTCAAAGGTTTAGACGCATTTCCAGCGTTGATTGAGGCTGCTAGTGACCCATTTGTGGAGCAACCCGTCGAGTTTTTTGCGGGGCAAAAAGCGCGTCAACTATGGCGCTCAGCCGCTGCGAAAATTCCAGTGATCACGGTTAACAAGCTTGACCCAGCAGCCGAAGAAATTATGAACGCGGAATTGACAAAGGTGCTTGATGAAAACAAAGATATCAAGCTTGCGTTGGCCGACGCGCAGCGCCAGGCAGATCGCAGATCACGTAAATAATTAAATTTATGTGTGGGTTACTGGCTAAAAAATCTGGTAACCCAATTTCATTGACCGCTTTAACTTGAATACATTATGCCGATTGGAAGCCCAACAACTGCCGCAGTAAAAGTGATATTGCGACGATCAAGGTTCAATGCGAAAACCTGTGCGCCGTATATTTTTATCAGCCCATTTTTTATATTGTTTGCTGTTTTTGCTTTGTTTCCATTGCTCTTTTCTGGCTACGTTTCACTTTTCAAATGGGACGGTACAACAGACATGAAATGGGAGGGTTTTGGTAACTACCTTTGGGTTTTAGAGTTTGACGACATGAAGTGGCAAGAGTTCTTTAGCGCTTCGTTCTGGACAGATTTGTACTCGCGCGATTTTTGGCGTGCTTTGTACAACACGCTTTGGATGGGCGTTGCCGGCGGGCTACCGCAGCACTTGGTAGCAATCCCGTTGGCTTTTTTTATACACACGCGCTTGGGGCGCCTCAAAAACCCTGTATTGGCATTGTATTTTTTGCCATTTATCACCAACACCGTGGCTATTGCGCTTGTCTTTCAAGCCTTGTTTTCAACACAGTTTGGCGTGGTCAACACTATTTTGACATCACTAGGTACTTTTGATGTCGCAGGCATTCGACCGCTGTCATGGTTGTTTCCAGAAACCCGTATCGACTGGGCAAATCCAGATAAGACGCGCTGGATTGTCTCGTTTTTGCTTTGGTGGCGTTATGTCGGCTGGAACACAGTGCTCTACATGGCAGCTTTGCAAACCATTCCCAAAGATATCTATGAGGCGGCCAAAGTAGATGGGGCTAGCATCTGGCAGCAGTTTTGGTACATAACAATTCCACTGCTGCGCCCCATGATGTTTTTTGCGGTGACTTTGACGGTTATTGGTTCATTGCAGATGTTTGAAGAGTCTTATATTTTGACTGGCGCAACGGGTGGTACAGGCCGAGTCGCCGAAACTTCCGCCATGCTGATGCTAAAAACAGGCATGACGGACGGTGACTTTGGCACAGCTTCTGCCATAGCATGGTTGCTGTTCATTTTTATCGCCATGCTGACCTGGCTGAATAACGTGCTGATGAAGCCGAAGGACTGAGCTATATGAACACGTTGCCATCTGCGGTTGCAGAAATAAAATCTGCAAATAAACCTACCTACAAAGTTACATACAAGGCAGAGTCGAAGTATCGATCAGCTGTCAACTCTCTAATTGGCTATGGCATTTTGGCCGTTGGGGCGCTCATCATGTTGATGCCGTTCTACTACATGATGGTTTTTGCTACCCGATCCAACACTGAAATACTCTCAGTGCCACCACCGTATTGGTTTGGTACTAATTTGTTGCAAAACATAGATGAACTGATTCGGTTTCGGCCTCATTTTTGGCAGTCCATGGCGTATTCAATTTGGATAGCGGTAGCAACGACTGCTTTGAACTTATTTTTCTGCTCATTAGCTGGATTTGCGTTTTCAATGTATGAGTTTAAATACAAGGAAAAGCTATTCGGCTTCATCATGGCGACCATGCTAATGCCAGCGTTTGTTAGCATGATTCCTACAATTTTATTGATGAGTCAGCTTGGCTGGATAGACAGCTCTAAAGCGCTGATCATTCCAGGCGCTTGCTCAGCACTTGGCGTGTTCATGATGCGGCAATATGTCGGCACGGCCGTGCCAAAAGAACTTATCGAAGCGGGTCGAATGGACGGCTGTGGCGAGTTCGGTTTGTACTGGCGCGTCGCCCTGCCATTGCTTGGCCCCGCTATGGGCACCTTGGGGTTGATCACTTTCATCGGCTCATATAACAACTTTGTAGGCGCTTTGTTGGTCATGCGCGATCAAGAGTCTTTTACTGTTCCGCTAGTTTTGCGGTCGCTACAGGGCACCAGTGCTGCTACTTGGGGCGCTATCAGTGTGGGCTCGGCGATTGCTGTTATGCCTTTGTTGGTGATATTCATACTCTATTCGAGAAGACTCATTGATGGTCTAACAGCAGGCGCGGTCAAAGGTTAGTAATTAAAAAGTTGAAAAGCGTTTAAGCAAAATACTAAGCAAAACGCCAAAGATAAATAATTGAAATTAAAAAATTAAAAAATCAAAAGAAATTAAAGCATGTCCAGTCTCACACTCAAACAAGTCGGTAAAACTTACAACACCCATGCGCGCATCATTCAATCGCTGGACTTAGAAATACGCGACGGCGAATTCATGGTTTTTGTGGGCCCCTCGGGCTGCGGTAAGACCACCCTGCTGCGCATGATCGCTGGCTTAGAAGACATCAGCGAGGGTGAAATTTATTTTGATGATGAACTCGTCAACGACATCCCCCCTGCTCATCGCGGTTCCGCCATGGTTTTTCAAAGCTATGCGCTGTATCCGCATTTGACGGTGGCAGAAAATCTCAGCTTCGGTCTCAAAATGGCTGGTGTCAGCAAGGTGAAGCAAGCTAAAGCAGTCGATGCAGCCGCTGAAGTTTTGCAAATCAAACAACTACTTGACAGAAAACCCAAAGAATTGTCTGGTGGGCAACGGCAGCGCGTTGCTATCGGCCGCGCCATCGTGCGCAAGCCAAAAGTTTTTCTGTTCGATGAGCCTCTATCCAACCTCGATGCAAACTTGCGTGTAAAAATGCGCGTTGAGCTGACACGGTTGCACGCAGAGCTTGGTACTACCATGATTTATGTGACACATGACCAAGTAGAAGCGATGACACTTGGTCAGCGCATTGCGGTTTTTAATGCCGGAAAAATTGAGCAAGTAGGCGTACCTTTAGAGATTTACCATTACCCTGCAAACCTTTTTGTGGCTGAGTTTATGGGCTCACCAAAAATGAACATGTTGCCATGTGCCGCAGTACCCACTGGCGCAAACCATTGGCGATTAGATATTGATGGCGCAGGCCATTTAGACATTGGCACAGAGCACATTCACCCAGAAAATGCCAGAACTCTTGGGGTGAGGCCAGAGCACTTTGTATTAGCTTCGAAAGACAAAGGCATACGCGCAAAAGTAAGTTTGATCGAGCAGTTGGGCGAATCAACCGTCGTTTACGCACTCATACAAAGTCTAAACCGTGAAATATCGATGCGCATGAATGGTTCTGTTCAAAGCCTTCAAATTGGACAAGATATATATTTAGGTTGCAAGTCGCATCACATTCGACTGTTTGATGCCTCGGGTAACGCTATTGCTATGAGCCGACAGCTAGATTCGTTGGTTTGAAAATTAAAATAATTGCACACGCTAGTAAATTGAAGTTCGCAAATCAATCTAAATTGCTATTATTAATATAGCTGCTTAGGCAGTAAATACGATGAATATGTGCCAATTTAAGCAATTTTTAGCCGTTATTCGACGTTTTTGAGCATTTTCAGCTCCAAACCCGCTTTGTGCGGCGTAGCCAAGTGTTTAAGTAGCAGACGGTAGGTGTCCAAATCAAACGCCAAGCTGGTGTTGGCGTTGATGATGTCGTCCAACTCTGCCTCGTTTTGTACCGTCGCGAGGTGGCACCATTGGTCAAAAACATGCATTTCTGAGCGGCCAGTCTGCGCGTTGTACTCCCGTAGACCGATTTTGCCAGCGTGCGGCCAAACGCGCAGTTGCTGCTGTTTGAGTGCTAGTTTCAGCCGCAAATGGTGCAACTCTGGCTTTTCACCACCGCAGCACACGCCTTTGCAGCGGCCGATTTGGTGGGCAAAACAGCGGCCTTTGCCACTTTCAAGCCCCAGCGCCTGATGGCATAAACCATGCAAATCCGCCAACTCGCGCAGCCCGCTCAAGGCTTGGTTTTTAGAACGATACACGCCGTACATTTGCC
>JBEGUP010000143.1:0-4992 GCA_041178825.1 Pseudomonadota bacterium
GCGGTAAACCAAAAAATCATGACCCGCATGGGTAAAGCGGTGTACGACATCATTGGCACAAACGGTGATTTTGTGCCTTGCGTGCACACTGTGGGCGCACCGCTCGCAGCCGGTCAACAAGACGTCACTTGGCCGTGCAACGACACCAAATACATTGTCCACTTTCCCGAAACCCGCGAAATCTGGAGCTATGGCTCAGGCTACGGCGGCAACGCTTTGCTGGGTAAAAAGTGTTTTGCACTGCGCATTGCGTCCAACATGGGCCGTGCGGCCTCAGAGGGGCCCTCCGGTAGCCCAGGCTGGTTGGCCGAGCACATGTTGATTTTGGGTGTGACGAATCCACAAGGACGCAAATACCACGTCGCGGCGGCCTTCCCGTCCGCTTGCGGCAAAACCAACTTCTCCATGCTGGTGCCGCCAGCAGGTTTTGAGGGCTGGAAAGTCACGACGATTGGTGACGATATCGCCTGGGTCAAACCTGGCGCAGACGGCAAAATGTACGCCATCAACCCGGAAGCGGGCTATTTTGGCGTTGCGCCCGGCACCAACATGTTGACGAACCCAAACTGCATGTTAAGCCTGAACAAAGACACGATTTTCACCAACGTCGGTTTGACCGACGACGGCGACGTCTGGTGGGAAGGCATGGAAGCCGATTTGCCAGTACCTGCGCACTTGATCGACTGGCAAGGCAAAGACTGGACACCGCAAATCGCCAAAGAAACTGGCGCAAAAGCGGCACATCCAAACTCACGCTTCACCGTTGCCGCGACCAACAACCCCGCGCTAGACCCTGAGTGGAACAACCCCGCAGGCGTGGCGATTGACGCTTTCATCTTCGGCGGCCGCCGCTCTACAACGGTGCCTTTGGTCTCAGAAGGCCGCAACTGGGTCGAAGGCGTCTACATGGCCGCGACCATGGGTTCAGAAACCACAGCAGCCATCGCCGGCCAGCAAGGCGTGGTGCGCCGCGACCCATTCGCGATGATCGCCTTCTGCGGCTACAACATGAGCGACTACTTCCAGCATTGGCTCAACATCGGCGAAAAAATCAAAGCAACCGGTGCAAAACAGCCAGCCATCTTCTGCACCAACTGGTTCCGCAAAGACGCAGCAGGCAAATTCGTCTGGCCAGGCTACGGGGAAAACATGCGCGTGCTGGCATGGATGATTGACCGTATCGAAGGCAAAGCGGCTGGCGTGGATCAACCCTTCGGCGTCAGCCCAACTTACGGTGAAATCAACTGGAACGGCTTAAACTTCACCGAGCAACAGTTCAACACAGTCACCAGCTTCGACAAAGCCGCGTGGACGGACGAGCTGAAACTGCACGACGAACTGTTCACCAAGTTGGCGTATCACTTGCCAAAAGAGCTGAGTGAGACCAAGGATAAGTTGGCGAAGGCGATTGCGGCGTAATTGAGGTGAGTCATTCCCGCAAAGGCGGGAATCCATCGCCGCGCCCCTGTGGATTTCCGCCTTCGCGGGAACGACAGATTTGGGAGTGTTTTGTGCCTCTATTCGGCGTATTTGTTGCCTAAAATGCTATGAAATTAGTAGTGAATATTGGGGCAAAATGGACGTATTTAGGTCAAGCAAACCGAATATCCAGCCGCTTACCCATCGCCTCGGCATACCGCTTCAGCGTGGCGATGGAGGGGGAGTGTTTGCCGGATATCAACGCGCTTTCTAGGCGCGACACCACTGGCGTGCTCACCCCCATGCGTTTGGCCACTTGCTCCTGTGTCAATTTAGCCTCTTTGCGCGCTTTCAAAATAGCGTCCAGCATGGGCATTTCTTCGCGTTCTATGCGGTCAAACTCAGCGCGAACAACGGGGTTAGACAGCGCAATCGCTTTCATTTCTTCATAAGTTCTCATCTTTACACTCCTTCATGCGCTTATGCGCCATAGTCAATTCTTTGGCTGGCGTTTTGTCGGTTTTTTTAACAAAACTGTGCAGCATCACAATACGCTTGCCAATCAAGGTGCAATAAAACACGCGGGCAATGCCTTCTGCACCTTTGAGCCGCAACTCAAACAAGCCATCACCCATGGCTTTGGTATGTGGTTCACCCAAATTCGCGCCACTGGTTGTCATTCTGTCAGCCAAGCTAAAAAAACGGGCAAGCAAAGTTTCTGGCAAGTCCAAAATATCGTCTTCTACGGACTGGCTGAAAAACTCAATGGTGTATTGCATGGTTAAATTATAGCAAATATGCTAATTTTTCAAGAATAGTTAGCATATATAACAACTAACGGTTTGAAGATCGTGGTCATTCCCGCCTACGCGGGAATGACGTCGTAGAGTGGTAATTTATGTCTACAGCCAGCGTATTTATTGACTAAATTGCTATGAAATTAACAGTAAATTTGGCATCGTTTGATGTGAAAAATGCATCCAATTTGACAGCTTGTATCTAATTGGATACATTAACAGTCATGTACATCGTCAGCGAAACGCCCGAATTTAACCAGTGGTTGCGTAGCATCAAAGACAAAACCACACGGGTTCGGTTGTTGCGGCGGTTGGACAAGGTGCAAACGGGTAATTTGGGCGATATCAAGCCGGTAGGTGACAGTGTGTATGAAATGCGTGAGCACTTTGGGCCGGGTTGGCGTATGTATTACGTGCAGCGTGGGGCTTTGCTGCTGTTGATGTTGGGTGGCGGGGAAAAAGCCACACAAGCGGCAGATATTGCACGCGCTATTTCAATGTCAAAAGCATTGTCTAAAACGGTTTGATTGAATCATTGAGTAAACGAAGAGGTAAAAAACCATGGCAACCACACACCGCACAGACTCTAAAGTCGCCAAAACCGCCGCACCTTCTATCAAAGCATTTGATTTGAGCGATTATTTAGACAGCGAAGATATGCAAACCGAGTACCTAAACCAAGTTTTGCAAGACGGCGACGCTGCAGAATTTACACGCGCAGTCGGCCATATTGCCCGCGCTCGCGGCATGGCGCAATTGGCGCGTGATACGGGTTTGGGGCGAGAAAGCCTTTACAAAGCGCTGAGTGCAGACGCCAAGCCACGGTTTGAAACCGTGTTTAAAGTCATGCAAGCTTTGGGTTTAAAGTTGCAGACAGCGACAGCAGGCTGATTTATGCCGATAACCTTTATATTTGCTGCCTAAGCAGCTATAAAATGAATAGCAAAATTAATCAATAATTTATAAAAGCAGCATCCACATACTGCGCCAAATCAATATCTCGCTGCGACAGCCCTTTCACATCATGCGTCGTCAGTGTGATGGTGACGCGGTTGTAAACGTTGCTCCACTCGGGGTGGTGGTTAAGCTTTTCAGATTGGATAGCAATATGCGTCATAAACGCAAAGGCTTGCGCGAAGTCAGCAAATACGAATTCGCGGGTGATGGCGTCACGCTTTTCGTCGTGGTTCCAGTGCTTCAGTGTTGCAAGTAACTCAGCAGTCTGTTGGGGGCTTAGCTTTTCAGTCATGCTTGCAGTGTAGGTTGAGGGCGGCTTTAACTCGCTTTAGTCACCTATTTTTAATCATCTGATGGCGTGAAAATGCGTAGAAAATCACGTCATTCGAGAGTGTTACGCCTAAAAACAGCTGTATTTTGCTGCGCTGCAACAAAAGCACTGGTATTTTCAGGGAAAACCCGTATATTTACGGTCATGGATAAAAGCAAACCTCTGTCATCTGTGCGAGCAAGCTTTCCGCTTGTGCCAATTCGCTCTTTGGGGCCGCGTCACCGCGACCGCATCGCGACGCATCTCTTGGCGCTGGACGAGTCTGACCGCTATTTGCGCTTTGGGTATGCTGCGTCTGATGAGCAAATCTTGCGCTATGCAGAGGGTCTGAATTTTGAGCGCGACGATATTTACGGCATTTTTAACCGCAAGCTGCAGTTGATAGCGATGGCGCATTTGGCTGTGGCGGCCGAGCCAGAGCTGGCGCAATCGGCCGAGTTTGGCGTGTCTGTGCTCAAAGCAGCACGCGGTCGCGGTTTTGGCGCTCGCATGTTTGACCGCGCTGTGATGCACGCCCGCAATGAAGGGCGCAACACTTTGTACATCCATGCCCTGTCAGAAAACACCGCCATGCTGAAAATCGCCCGCAACGCTGGGGCGACGGTAGAGCGCAGCGGTTCAGAATCAGACGCCTACCTCAAGCTGCCAGAAGCCACGCTAGCAACCCGTTTGACGGAAATGGTGGAAGACCAAATGGCTGAATTTGACTACGGCTTTAAGCAGCAAGCTAAGCATATTCAAGAACTGCTATCCTAGAGGCTTCGCAACAACAGCGCTCAGAGCACTTAATCAGTGAGCGCCACCATAGTGTCAGAACCCAGTTCATCGTCAGGATCCAGCAGCGCCCAAAGCACAAGCAGCGCAGCGCAGCATACTGACAAACGCTCATTGTTCCAAAAAATCGTTGAGTTCATCAACCCCGGCCCAGACTCCAAAGACGAGCTGTTTGAAACTCTCGCGGATGCAGAGGACAACGATGTCATAGGTGCACAAAGCCGCGCTATGCTTGAAGGTGTGATTCGCATGGCAGACATGACGGCTGGCGATGTGATGGTACCTGTCACACGTATCGACTTGCTGGACATAGATTCAAGCCACGACGAGCTGATGCACCAAGTCATAGACACGGCGCACTCGCGCTTTCCAGTGTTTGAGGGCGAAAAAGACAACATCATCGGCATTTTGATGGCCAAAGACCTGTTGAAACTGCAGCGTGCGCCTGAGCTGAACATCCGTGCTCTGCTGCGCCCGCCCGTGTTTGTGCCTGAAACCAAGGGCTTGAACGATTTGTTGCGCGAATTCCGTGGCAACCGCAACCACTTGGCCATCGTCATCGACGAGTTTGGTCGTATGGCGGGTTTACTGACGATTGAAGACGTGCTGGAAGAGATCGTTGGTGAGATCGAAGATGAATTTGACATCGCTGAAGACGACGGCGACATCTTTGGCTTGGCCGACAAAACCTACCGCATCAGTGGCGATACGGCG
>JBEGUP010000144.1:0-4909 GCA_041178825.1 Pseudomonadota bacterium
ATTGGCCAATACACTTTGCCAAATAATTTGTTTGTAGCGCCTATGGCCGGCGTGACAGACAGGCCATTTCGTATGCTTTGTAAGAAGTTGGGCGCTGGTTATGCAGTTAGCGAGATGGTGACATCTAAACGCGAGTTGTGGAGCACCCTTAAAACCTCGCGCAGAGCTAACCACGATGGTGAAAGCGCACCTATTGCGGTGCAAATTGCCGGAACATCTGCTGACATGATGGCTGAGGCTGCTCTATACAACATAGACAATGGCGCGCAAATCATTGACATCAACATGGGCTGCCCTGCAAAGAAGGTTTGCAACAAATGGGCCGGTTCCGCGCTGATGCAAGATGAGGGTTTGGCCTTGTCCATTGTTGAAGCTGTCGTCGCAGCTTGTGCTCCACGCAACGTTCCTGTGACTTTGAAGATGAGAACAGGTTGGTGCCAAACTCATAAAAATGCTGTAGTTTTAGCGCGAGCTTTTGAGCAAGCAGGTGTGCAAATGCTCGCTGTGCATGGCCGTACGCGTGAGCAAGGCTACAAAGGTGTTGCTGAATACGAAACGATCTCTGCGGTAAAGTCTGTAGTTCACATTCCTGTCGTTGCAAATGGCGATATAACGACAGCAGAGAAAGCGCGTGATGTCTTGGCCTTCACTGGTGCGGACGCCATCATGGTTGGCCGTGCAGCGCAAGGTAAACCTTGGATTTTTCGAGAAATCGCACACTACTTGGATACGGGTACGCATTTGGCACAACCTTTGGTTATTGAGGTGAAGCGCTTGATGTGCGATCATTTGTTAGATCATTACGATTTGTATGGTGAATTTTCCGGTGTGCGAACGGCGCGTAAACACATTGGTTGGTATGTGCGATCCTTGCCGGGTGGTGAGGCTTTTCGAGATAGCATGAATGTTCTAGAAACTTGTGAGACTCAGCATGCTGCTGTCTCGCAGTTTTTTGATGCTTTAGCGGATCAATACGAACGTTTGCCGCAATCATTGGTCATTTCCCAAGATGAAGAAGCCGATGTGTTGATGTAAATACTGGTTTAACTTCAGATAAATTCTAATAACTAAAACGATCTGTACTGAGAATGCGATGAGTAAAAAACAAATAGACGAATGTGTGCGTGAAAACTTAGAAGCCTACTTCAAAGACTTGGATGGCGAGCAGCCACACGCCATGTATGACATGCTGGTTAAAGCGGTCGAAAAGCCATTACTCGAAGTGGTTATGAAGCAAGCCGACAACAACCAATCACGAGCCGCAGAATGGTTGAACCTTAATCGCAATACTTTGCGCAAAAAACTCTTGGACCACAATTTAATTTAAGCCTGAAATCTCTTTTCTCTTTTTTTCCGTTTCTCTCAAATTTCTCTCAGAAAAATACAAACAATGAATGCACTAATTTCAGTTTCAGATAAAACCGGCATAGTAGATTTTGCCCGTGAATTACACGCCATGGGCATCAAGCTACTGTCAACTGGAGGCACTGCAAAGCTCCTTGCTGATCAAGGTTTACCAGTCACTGAAGTTGCTGAACTCACAGGTTTTCCTGAAATGCTTGATGGCCGCGTAAAGACACTGCACCCAAAAGTTCATGGCGGTTTGTTGGCAAGACGTGATTTGCCAGAACACATGGCTGCATTAGCAGCGCACAACATTGACACCATTGACCTGTTGGTGGTCAATCTTTATCCTTTTGAAGCGACAGTTGCCAAAGCAGGTTGTACTTTAGAAGATGCCATCGAAAATATTGACATTGGTGGACCGGCCATGGTGCGTTCTGCTGCTAAGAATTGGAAAGATGTTGGCGTCTTGACTGACTCCACACAATATGCGGTTGTGCTTGCAGAACTCAAAGCTAGCGGTAAGTTGACGGACAAAACAAAATTTGCGTTGTCGGTCGCTGCATTCAACCGTATCAGCCAATACGATGGCGCCATCAGCGACTATCTCTCTCGCATTCAAGAAGATGGCACTCATGCACTTTTCCCCGCGCAATCAAATGGACGTTTCGTTAAATTGCAAGACTTGCGCTACGGTGAAAACCCACATCAGCAAGCTGCTTTTTATCGTGATTTGTATCCTGCACCAGGCTCACTCGTTACAGCAAAACAGTTGCAAGGTAAAGAGTTAAGCTACAACAACATCGCCGATGCTGATGCAGCTTGGGAATGTGTCAAAAGCTTTGATGTGCCAGCTTGTGTCATCGTCAAGCACGCCAACCCATGCGGTGTTGCTGTGGGTGATGATGCACAGCAAGCTTACGAAAAGGCTTTTAAAACTGATCCAACTTCTGCATTTGGTGGCATCATTGCCTTCAACCGCACAGTAGATGTGCCTGCGGCGTTGCAAATTTCGAAGCAATTCGTTGAAGTGTTGATGGCACCTAGCTACACACCAGAAGCCTTGGAGATATTTAAAGCCAAGGCGAATGTACGCGTGCTGCAAATTGAATTGCCTGAAAGGCAAAAAACAGGCGCAGACAAAGCGGGCGATTCTGATTGGGACAATGGTCGTAATGCGGTTGATGTCAAACGCGTTGGTTCAGGCTTGCTGATGCAAACAGCCGATAACCACGAGTTAATGCTTGCTGACCTCAAAGTCGTCTCCAAAGCCCAACCAACCCCACAGCAATTGCAAGATTTGTTGTTTGCTTGGAAAGTGGCTAAATATGTCAAGTCTAACGCTATCGTGTTCTGCGCGGGTGGTATGACCATGGGCGTAGGCGCAGGGCAAATGAGCCGTTTAGATTCAGCTCGCATCGCCAGCATCAAGGCGCAGCATGCAGGCTTGTCGCTGGAAAATACAGCTGTTGCCAGTGATGCATTTTTTCCGTTCCGTGATGGCCTAGATGTCGTCGTTGATGCTGGTGCGACATGTGTGATTCAGCCCGGCGGTAGCATGCGTGACCCTGAAGTGATTGCTGCGGCTGACGAGCGAGGTGTCGTCATGGTGTTTACTGGTGTGCGTCACTTTAGACACTAAGTTCGACACTAAGTTTGACAATGAGCTTTTGACCTAAAGATTGACATTAAGGGCGGTTTTAATGACAGCACCAAATCCGGCGCAATATCCGCGTGAATTTTTAGCCCACCTGTTTCAAACAGCTGTTAAACGTGCGTTGCCGCTGCACAATACAGCAGCATATTTGCCGCCACCTCCTGCTAACGGTGGTCGTACGATTGTGCTTGGTGCAGGCAAAGCCGGTGCCGCCATGGCGCAAGCTGTGGAATCGCATTGGCCAGATGACGTGCCTTTGTCGGGCTTGGTGGTTACCCGTTATCACCATACCCCTGCTAGACCTGCTGAGCTTTATGGAAAGCCTGCCCGTATTGAAATCGTAGAAGCTTCGCACCCCGTTCCTGATGCAGCAGGTTTGCATGCTGCGCAGCGGATTTTGGATTTAACGCAAGGTCTCACGGAAAACGATGTGATGCTTTGCCTGATTTCAGGCGGTGGTTCTGCCTTGTTATCGTTACCTGTGGACGGTTTGGATTTTGCCGATAAGCAACGCATCAACCAAGCTTTACTCAATTCAGGCGCACCGATTTCTGAGATGAATTGTGTGCGCAAACACCTCTCTCGCATCAAAGGCGGTCGTTTGGCTGCTGCCTGCTTTCCTGCAAAGCTTGTGACCTTGACGATCAGCGACGTGCCGGGCGACGACCCCAGCATCATTGCCAGCGGCCCCACTGTGCCAGACGACACCACTTGTGCTCAAGCGCTGGCCATTTTGAAGCGCTACAAAATTGATATACCGGCTTTTATTGAGGCGCAATTGACCTCAGGTGCGCTTGAAACCCCAAAGTCAAACGACCCTATTTTCAAGGGTCATATCGTTCACATGACTGCTACGCCGCAGCAAAGTTTGGAAGCCGCAGCGCAAGTGGCTAGAGACGCAGGTTTGCGTGCCTACATTTTGAGTGACGACATGGAAGGTGAGTCACGTGAGGTCGGCACTGTTCATGCTGCGTTGGCTCGTACAGCGGTTAAAAGTACTTCAAAAAGCGGTGATGCAAAAAGTGGCGATTCAGGGCAGACGCAAACCTTTGTTCGACCTTGCGTCATACTGTCCGGCGGCGAAACTACGGTGACGGTTCGTCCGCGTGCACCTGGTGTTGCCAAAGGGCGTGGCGGGCGAGCGGGCGAGTTTTGTCTCGGTTTAGCGCAAGCTTTGCACGGCTTGGATAACGTCTATGCGTTGGCTGCAGATACTGATGGCATTGATGGCGTGCAAGACAATGCCGGTGCCTATGTTGACCCGACAACGCTTGAGCGGGCTGAGGCGCTCGGAATGAAAATTCATGATTACCTTGACCGTAACGATGCTTATGGATACTTTGAGCCTTTGGGTGATTTGGTGATCACTGGCCCGACCTTCACCAATGTGAATGATTTCAGGGCTATATTGATCCTTTAAATTTTTAATCATTAAATCAACAATTAATTAACATGATTGATCTGACACCAAGATTGCAATTGACATCCATATCGAAACGGTATGCATCAGTCTTAGCCAATCAAGATGTGTCGCTGACGGTGTTACCTGGCGAGATTCATGCACTTTTGGGTGAAAACGGCGCAGGTAAATCGACACTGGTGAAAATAATTTATGGCTCTGTGAAACCCGATGTGGGCACCGTCAGCTTCAACGGATCTGCAGCGCATGTTCGCAATCCACAAGAAGCCCGCGCCTTGGGTATCAGCATGGTTTTTCAGCATTTCAGTTTGTTTGAGACTTTGAGCGTGGCTGAAAACGTCTGGCTTGGCTTGGATAAACATCTGACGCTGGCTGAAGTGACGCAGCGGATTTCAGCCAAAGCTAGCGAGTACGGTTTAGATATCGACCCGAGCCGGCCGGTGCATACCTTGAGCGTTGGCGAAATGCAGCGCGTTGAAATCATCCGC
>JBEGUP010000145.1:0-4908 GCA_041178825.1 Pseudomonadota bacterium
ACTCCTTTGAAACTGCACAATACGACAGCTTGACCAGTGTGTCTGCAGCCTTGCAGCAAAACTACCCAATCGCACATTTTGCTGGTCATGAGCACGTTGCGCCAGGCCGAAAAGCTGACCCTGGCGCGCAGTTTGACTGGCCATATATAGGTAGAGCTTTGCTTTAGTTGATACTGGCTAGAAAGCTTGCTATCAATATATAAATTGTAAAAATCTTTACAAAAAATACACTATAGGTAGTGTTTCGGCTAAACTTTAGCACTATATATAGTGTTTTAGGTTTTAGCCGTGACGTGGCAATCAATAGCTAAATCTAAGCCAAAACAATCATTTTTTTTAGAGACAAAGAGGATCATCACCCATGCAGCAAGCATCCGTATCTCCCGCAGCAGAATCAACGCGCCCAACATTCACGCCGCAGTCACTCTTTCAAAGTAGCCCAACACAAGGCGTTGATCGTGCTGATGACAGTGCTAGCCAAACCTTAGACCACTACCAAATCATTCGTCGCAATGGTGCGGTTGTGCCGTTTGAGCCTAGCAAGATTGCGGTGGCGGTGATGAAGGCGTTTTTGGCTGTGCATGGTACGCAAGGGGCTGCATCTGCTAGCGTTAGAGATACGGTAGATAGCTTAACGCAAGCCGTTGTTCGGGCGTTGATGCGTTCACGTCCTGGTGGCGGCACGTTTCATATTGAGGACGTGCAAGACCAAGTTGAGTTGGGTTTGATGCGTGGCGGTCACCATGAAGTGGCGCGTGCTTATGTGCTCTACCGTGAAAAGCGCACACAAGAGCGTGCCAAAGCTGTGGCAGAAGAAGCACCGCCAGCACCCGTGTTGCATGTCATGGACGGTAGTCAGCGTGTGGCTTTGGACATGCGTCGTTTGACGGGTTTGATTGAGTCTGCCTGTGCTGGCTTGGGTAAAGACGTGCAAATGGCGCCGATTTTGGCTGAAACACTGCGTAATTTGTATGACGGCGTGCCGATTGACGAGGTTTACAAAGCCTCCATCATGGCAACTCGCACATTGATTGAGAGCGAGCCTGATTACACTTATGTGACTGCACGTTTGTTGTTGCACACCATCCGTCGCGAAGTGTTAGGTGGCGAGGTGGCGCAAGAAGAAATGGGCGTTCGTTACGCAGAATACTTCCCAAAATTCATCAAAAAGGGCGTAGAAAACGAGCTCTTAGATGAAAAGATGATGGAGTTTGACTTGGCGCGTTTGGGCGCAGCCCTCAAGCCAGAGCAAGATTTGAAGTTTGACTATTTGGGTTTGCAAACTTTGTATGACCGCTACTTTTTGCACGTTCGCAAGACTCGCATCGAGTTACCGCAAGCGTTCTTCATGCGCGTGGCCATGGGTTTGGCATTGCAAGAGGCTGACCGTGAAGCGCGCGCGATTGAGTTTTACGAAGTGTTGTCGTCGTTTGACTTCATGTCCAGTACGCCAACATTGTTCAACAGCGGTACGCGCCGTTCACAGTTGTCATCGTGCTACTTATCTACCGTGCCAGACGATTTAGACGGCATTTACGAGTTAATCAAGGAAAACGCCTTGTTGTCCAAGTTTGCCGGTGGTCTGGGTAACGACTGGACGCGTGTGCGTGCTTTGGGTGCTCACATCAAGGGCACCAATGGCGAATCACAAGGTGTGGTGCCGTTTTTGAAGGTGGTGAATGACACGGCAGTTGCCGTGAACCAAGGTGGCAAACGCAAAGGCGCGGTTTGCACTTACTTGGAAACATGGCATTTGGACATGGAAGAGTTCTTGGAGTTGCGTAAAAACACCGGCGACGACCGCCGCCGTACGCACGACATGAACACCGCTAACTGGATTCCCGACCTGTTCATGCGTCGAGTGATGGAGAAGGGCGATTGGACACTGTTTTCGCCCAATGATGTGCCTGATTTGCACGACAAGTTCGGCAAAGCTTTCGAGACTGCCTATGTGGCGTATGAGGCCAAAGCAGCGCGTGGCGAAATTGCACCCTCAAAAACAGTTCAGGCTGCTGATTTATGGCGCAAAATGTTGACCATGCTGTTTGAAACAGGGCACCCTTGGATCACGTTTAAGGATCCATGCAACATTCGTTCACCTCAACAGCACACTGGCGTGGTTCACTCTAGCAACTTGTGCACTGAAATCACATTGAACACCAGCGATACCGAAACGGCAGTGTGTAATTTGGGTTCAGTGAACTTGATGCAGCATTTGAAAGATGGTCAGTTGGACCATGCCAAGCTGAAGAAAACTATCACGACGGCGATGCGCATGCTCGACAACGTGATCGACATCAACTACTACGCAGTCAAAAAAGCACGTGACTCTAATTTGAAGCACCGTCCTGTGGGTATGGGCTTGATGGCGTTCCAAGATTGCTTGTACGAGCTGCGTATTCCGTATGCAAGTCAAGCAGCGGTTGAGTTTGCTGATACATCTATGGAAGCCATCTGCTACTACGCGTATTGGGCGTCTAGCGATCTGGCCAAAGAGCGAGGCAAATACGCCAGCTACAAGGGCTCGTTGTGGGACAGAGGCATTTTGCCATTGGATACCTTGGATCTACTCGCTCAAGAACGTGGTGGTTATGTGGAGGTTGACCGTTCATCGACGATGGACTGGAATGCCCTGCGTAACAAAATCGCCCAAGACGGTATGCGTAATTCCAATTGCGTAGCGATTGCTCCTACTGCAACTATTTCCAATATCATCGGCGTAGATGCGTGTATCGAACCTTGCTTCGGTAACTTGTCGGTCAAATCTAACTTGTCTGGCGAATTCACGGTGATCAATGGCCGCTTGGTGCATGATCTCAAGCGCCTCGGCTTGTGGGATGACGTGATGGTGGTTGACTTGAAGCACTACGACGGTTCATTGCGCCCGATTGACCGTGTGCCTCAAGACATCAAAGCCTTGTATTCCACCGCGTTTGAAGTTGAAACTTCTTGGATTGTGGAGGCTGCTGCACGTCGCCAAAAATGGATCGATCAAGCGCAATCGCTCAATATCTACATGGCTGGTGTCTCGGGTAAAAAGCTGGATGACACCTATAAATTAGCATGGTTGCGCGGTTTGAAAACCACGTACTATTTGCGCACAGTTGGTGCAACACATGCTGAAAAATCCACTGTTATGAATGGCCGTATGAATGCCGTGTCTTCTGGTGGGCAATCAGGCTTAGAAAGCGCAGCACCCAAAGCAATGAGTGCCTTGGATGCCGCAGCTGCTGCTGCGCAAATGCAGCTCAGCAGCATGCCTGCAACTGACATTAGATTTTGCGGTGTTGATGATCCGACTTGCGAGTCATGTCAGTAACTAAAAACCTTTCAAAATTTTTTATAAAACTTTGAAAAATACCGATGCAAAATCGCAACACATTGCTATAGAAATTGAATGAGCACTTTCATTTTTTTTCTATAGCTTTCATAATCCACACATTGGAATAAATATGCTGACCTGGGACGACGAAGTAAAGCCCTCACTGCCGACAACACAAAACCGTGGTTTGCCAACAAACCACATGGATAACCGTCCTCTTTTTTCTGCTGCCCCTGAACAAACTGTTGCTGCACAAACAGGTACGCCACAATTGATGGTGGCAGAATCAATGCCTAGCCAAACTACTGTATCAACCGCTACAGCGACATCAGCCGTGCATAAGCGCATCAACGCTGCTGACAAACGTATCATCAATGGTCAAACAGACGTTAACCAATTGGTGCCCTTCAAATACAAATGGGCTTGGGAAAAATATTTAGCCACCTGTGCTAATCATTGGATGCCACAAGAAGTCAACATGACGCGTGACATTGCTTTGTGGAAAAGTCCAAATGGTTTGACGGAAGACGAGCGTCGTTTGGTAAAACGCAATTTAGGTTTCTTCGTGACGGCTGATTCTTTGGCTGCCAACAACATTGTGTTGGGCACGTACCGGCACATTACAGCACCAGAATGTCGCCAGTTTTTGCTGCGTCAAGCGTTTGAAGAAGCCATTCATACCCACGCGTATCAATACATCACAGAATCATTAGGCTTGGATGAGGCAGAGATATTCAACGCTTACAACGAAGTGCAATCGATTCGTGACAAAGATCAATTCCTGATTCCATTTATCGATGCTATCAGCGATCCAAATTTTAAAACTGGAACGCACGAAACCGATCAAACTTTATTGAAATCTTTGATTGTGTTTGCCTGCTTGATGGAAGGCTTATTCTTCTATGTGGGCTTCACTCAAATCTTAGCTTTGGGTCGTCAAAACAAAATGACAGGTGCGGCTGAGCAGTATCAATACATTTTGCGTGACGAATCCATGCACTGCAATTTTGGTATCGATTTGATCAACCAGTTGAAGTTGGAAAACCCAAGTTTGTGGACGCCAGAATTCAAAGCTGAAATCAAAGCCCTGTTTTTGAAAGCCGTCGAGCTGGAATACCGTTATGCTGAAGACACCATGCCGCGTGGCGTGTTGGGTATGAATGCGTCCATGTTCAAAGGTTACTTGCGCTATATTGCGAACCGCCGTGCGGTACAGATTGGTTTGGAGACGCTGTTCCCGAACGAAGAGAACCCATTCCCCTGGATGAGTGAAATGATTGACTTGAAGAAAGAGCGTAACTTTTTTGAAACCCGTGTGATTGAATATCAATCAGGCGGTGCGCTTTCTTGGGATTAAAAATTGATAAATGTGAATTCGAAATTTGAAGTTTGAGGTGATTGTAGAAACTTGCATGCATGACTGATTTGGCCGAAGAGCTGAACTGTCTTGTGTGCTTACCCTGTTCATGCTGCTGCAGCGCATAAAGGTGTGATGCAACAACATGAATCGCTTTGTGTATAAAAATACAAGCACGAAGTGCTCTTTGACATGTAAACAAGGAGAAAATAATGGCAACTGCGAAAAA
>JBEGUP010000146.1:0-6150 GCA_041178825.1 Pseudomonadota bacterium
ACGCCAGACGCCACAACTGGCATTGGCAAATGGTCGGCAGATGCTTTTTATCGCGCTATGAACGAAGGTCGCAGCGCTGACGGCCACCTGCTCACCCCCGCCTTTCCGTACCCCAACTACACCCATATCACTCGCACTGACAGTGATGATTTGTATGCCTACTTCATGCACGGCGTAGCCCCCGTGGCGCAGACCAACAAAGCGTACGACCTGCCTTTTCCCTTCAACACCCAAGTGGCGCTGGCATTTTGGCGAACGCTGTTTTTTGAAAAAGCAGATGAAAACAACGCTAAAAATACTATTAATATAGTAGCGTCTCAGGCAATAAATACAACGGCTGCAGGTGAAAATAAAGCATCAAATGAAGGGGTAAAAACGGATCGTACAGATATACAGCGCGGCGCATACCTCGTTCATGGTTTAGGCCACTGCAGCGCCTGCCATGCCGAGCGTAACGCGCTGGGCGCGAGTGTGAACAACCAATTCAGCGATCAACTCCTTGGCGGCGCGCTAATGCCCATGCGCGACTGGTATGCCCCGTCTTTGGTTGATCCTGCAGAGGCGGGCGTTGCCCAATTGCCGCGCCAAGACGTGGTCGCCTTGCTCAAAACCGGCATAGCCCCCAACGCCAGCATGCTTGGCCCCATGGCCGAGGTGGTGGCTGGCAGCACCCAGTTTTGGACAGATGCGGACTTGAACGCGACGGCGGCATATTTGCAGTACCTGCCATGGCGAGCAGGGGCAGGGCATGCGGGTAGAGGGAAATGTCGCGCTGCCCGCCTTAGCCGGTAACCGCGCCGTCACCCTATCTAACACCACCAACTTAGTACGCATCCTGCTCGCCGGCGGCTACGCCCCAAGCACAGCCGGTAACCCCAGACCGTTTGGCATGCCACCGTTTGCGCATGTTTTGAACGACGAAGACATCGCCGCAGTCACCACCTATATTCGCAACGCATGGGGGAATCAGGCCGATTCGGTGACAGCTGCAGATGTGGTGAGGCAGCGGCGTGGGGTGGTGCAGTAGATAAATTCAGATAAATTTAAATATAAATCGCTATATTTATCATAGCTGCTTAGGCAATAAATACGCTGGCTATAGTCGTTTTTAAGCCTAAAAACTGGTGTTTTAAAGCGATTTAATCAAAAAATATGCTGCCAGCAAATACAAAACACTCGCAAATACCTTTTTAAGCGGAGCAATGTCGATTTTATGGGCTGTTTTAGCGCCTAAGGGCGCTGTACACATGCTGGCGAGGGAGATGATGATGAGGCCAGGCAGGTAAAGGTAGCCTAGGTTGCCTGCCAAAACGGCTGAGTCAGCCAAGGTGCTTTGCATAGGTTGCAAATGCCAGCCCGCCCAGACGTAGCCCAGCGTACCAGCGAAGGCGATGGGAAAGCCCAGCGCTGCTGAGGTGGCAACAGCATTGTGGATTTTGACGTTACTCCATGTCATGAAAGGTACGGACAGAAAAGCGCCGCCCGCACCGACGATAGATGCAAGTACACCGATGAGTCCGCCCATGCTGAACATGCCCAATTTACCTGGCAGTACGCGGCTAGGCTTGGGTTTGCGGTTCAAAAACATCTGAGTTGCTGAAAAGGCGACGAAAACAGCGAAAAGCACGCTCAAAATCTTACCCGGCAACGCTACAGCAAGTTGTGCACCAAGCGCAGCACCGACCAAGATGCCTGGCGCTAACGTTAACGCGACTTGCCAAAGCACCGCGCCGCGCTTGTGGTGCGCCCAAACAGAAGATAGCGACGTGAAACAAATGGTGGCCAACGAGGTGGCAACTGCCATTTTGACAATGTGTTCAGGCGGAAAGCCCTTACTGGTCAAGATGAAAGTCATGAAAGGCACCATCAACATGCCTCCGCCAATGCCTAGCAAACCTGCCAAGAAACCTGTGCAAAGCCCAAGAATGAGTAACTCGACCACCAGTGCGGGGTCAAGCAGCGTTAAAAATGTCATGGAAGAAGTATAGAAGCTTGAGCAAAGGCTATGCGTGAAGCTAAGGTAGCAGAGCAATAAAGTTGTCTGCAAATGCTGCTGAACCGGCATCCTGAACCGGGGTTCAGGTGGGCGAGGTCAGCCTCGCTTTGGGTTCATCTAACGCGAGACGATCACGCTAGCAAGACGATGTTCCAAGCCCGAGCTTTAAAAGCATTGGTTCTAGGAAATTACAGCTCAGCAAGCACCGCAGACAGCTTGATTGTAGACCTGCAAAGAGTCAATTGAAAGCGAAAAGAGAGTGAAAATTACTTTTTTACAAAGTTAATTAAAACAAACGTTAAAGCAAGCGCCCGTCATCGCCCAAAGCTTCGTCTAGCTTGGCGATTAAATCTGTGAGTTGCTGGCTGGGGGCAGCCTCAAGGTCAAGTTGTGCAGCAGCAGGTGCTGAGTTTTCAGATTCTTCTGCAACCTCAAAAGCCAAATTCAAAGCTGCCAATACAGCAATGCGTTCACGCGCTTTGATTTTGGCAGCATCGCGGATTTTGCACATCGCTGCGTCTACTTTGCCCACGGCAGCCATCATTTGCGCTTCGCCGCCTTCTGGGCAACCTAGCAAATAGCTTTGGCTCATGATTTGCACTTCAATTTGTTTCATGCATTTTCTCTCGTAGCTTCTGTGCCTAAGGTTTCAGGCAAGCGCTCCAGCAAAGCATCTACCCGAGCACGCGCAGCGCCTAGGCGTGATTTGAGCGAGTCGCGCTCATGCGTAAGCAGGGCAAGCTGCTCCGTCAGCAAGGCATTGGTTCGCTGCAATTCAAGATGACGCACGAGCAAGCGCTCTACGCGTTCCGTCACTTGGTCAAGTTGTGTTTGCTGGGTGTGATTTTGCATGGCAGGAGACATTGTAGAGGTCAACCTTGAAAATTGTAGGGAAATAGCAAGCTTAGGGACTAGAATATGGCTTGTTGGTGCTCGCAGTGTGGTTCGCACGCTGCAGTTCAACGGGAAACAGGGGGGTGAAATGCTGCTTGCAGCTGACTTTGCCCAACCTGTGCTGCCCCCGCAACGGTAAGTGAACGATTGTTGAATAGCTTTAAGTAAGTCGTCAACGTCAATCTCTATCACAGCCACTGAGCGTTTTGAACACATGCTTGGGAAGGCGATAGCGACAAGTTTCACCAGCCCGGATACCGGCCAACAAGGTGGTTGCACGTTTTAAAAAACGGGTAACCGTTACGCCCATCTGCTGTCGGGGACGACGGCAAAGGGTTTCAAAATTGGTATCTCTATTCACATGAAAACAAGCATTTCCTCATTGCGCCTAGCTGCGCTTCCGCTCGCATTGGCAACTGCTTTTGCTGCACCTGGTGCGTTTGCACAAACACAAACAACAACCCAAACAACAACACAAGCTACGAAAGAACTCAAAGAAGTCGTCGTCACAGCTTCACGCATTGAAACTCGCACTGACGATTTGGTCAGCGACGTGGTGGTGCTTGACCGCGCTGCGATTGAAGCATCTTCTGGCCGCACTTTGACAGAAGTACTCGCTCGCAATGCAGGCATTCAAGTGTTCTCCAACGGTGGTTTGGGTAAAAATTCTGGCGTCTACACACGCGGTACAGAAACGCGCCACACGATGTTGTTGATTGACGGTGTGCGTTTTGGCTCAGCGACAACGGGTGCGCCCAGCTGGGACAATATTCCGTTGGACATGATTGAGCGCATTGAGGTGCTCAAAGGTCCCGCCTCAGCCTTGTATGGCAGCGAAGCCGTGGGAGGCGTGGTGCAGGTGTTTATGCGCAAAGGTGTCAAAGGGTTTAGCCCGAACGCATCATTGTCATTGGGCTCAAATTCGTTCGCACAAGTTTCCGCCGGCATCAATGGTGGTGATGGCGCTTTGAGCTATAACTTTGGCGTTCAGAAAACACAAGACAAAGGCTTTTCAACGACCAACAGTAAAGCCGCTTTTGGCAACTACAACGCAGACCGTGATGCTTTCAAACAAGATGCGGTAAATGCATCAGTGGCTTACCAAATCAACCCGAATTGGCGTATTGACGGCGGTTTTCTCTATGCGGATGGTGTAACGCATACAGACGATGGCCCTGGTCGTGATACGCGCTATGCAGCCCGATCACAAACTTTACGCGCTGGCGTTGAAGGTAAAGTTTTGCCTAGTTGGAAAACGCAATTACGCGTGTCGCAAGCCACGGACAATTCGAAAGCTCTTGAAGCCGCTAATTTGCCTAGTAAATTCAATACCCAACAAGACCAAATCTCTTGGCAAAACGATATTGACACACCGATTGGCGTGGCTTTGGTGGGCGTTGAGCGTTTGACGCAAAAAGTGGACAGCTCAACCGTGTATGACGTGACGCAGCGCTCAGTATCGTCATACTTTGCAGGTTTGAACGGTGCATCTGGCAGCCACAGCTGGCAAGCCAACTTACGCCGCGATAGCAATTCACAATTTGGTGATAGCAGCACATGGTTTGCGGGTTACGGCTTCAAAATCAATCCAGCTTGGCGCGTCAACGCGTCGTATGGCACAAGTTTTGTCGCGCCATCATTCAACCAACTGTATTTCCCAAACTTTGGCAATACAGCGTTGCAACCAGAAAAAGGTCGTAATTTGGACTTGGGCGTGACGTACAGCGAGAACGGTCAAACCGTGAAGTTGGTTCGTTTCGACAACAAAATCCAAGGCTTTATCACCGGTTCAACCAAAGCAGAGAGCATTCCGCGCGCTCGTATTACTGGCTGGACATTGGGTTATGACGGTAATTTTGCTGGATTAAATCTGCATGCTAACGTTGATGTACTTGATCCCCGCAATGAGTTAACTGGCAAACAGCTACAACGCCGTGCACGCAACCAGTTCACATTGGGTGCGGATTACACAACGGGTGCTTGGACGTTTGGTGGCTCTTTGCTGAATGTTGGTTCACGCTTTGACGATACCAAAAACGCAGTTGCTTTAAACAGCTACACCACCATGGATGTATTTGTGAATTACGCGATCAGCAAAGACCTGAGTTTGCAAACCAAGATCAATAACCTAGCTAACAAGTCTTACGAAACATCGTATGGCTTCAATCAGCCTGGTCGCTCAGTGTTTGTGACTTTGCGTTATGCGATGAAGTAACTTGGTTAGCTGAAATTAGCGAAAAATTTAGCTAGATAAATCACTTCAAAAAGTATGCTTAAAGCTACTTGCCCAGCCATTTTGGTGGCCGCTCCTGCCTCTGGGCAGGGCAAAACCACAGTGGCTAGTGCCTTGGCGCGTTTGTACACGCGTCAGGGATTGACGGTTCGCGTTTTTAAATGCGGCCCCGATTTTTTAGACCCGCATTGGCTAGAGCTGGCCAGTGGTGCGCCTGTCTATCAACTTGATTTGTGGATGACGGGAGAGGCGGATTGCGCCCAGCGCTTGCACGATGCACGATGGCAGCCCAAGCGCCGCTGATTTGGCTCAACACTTTGGCTTGCATGTGCTGGCGGTGATTGACGCTAGCGCTATGGCTGGTACTTTTGGCGCGTTGGCGCATGGACTACAAACGTATCGAGACGGTTTGAAGTTTGCCGGCGTGCTGGCCAACCGTGTCGCCTCTGCTGGGCATGCAGACATGCTCAAAGTCAGCCTACGCGACCCCCAGCAATGGCAGGGCGCTTTGATGCGAGATGAGGCATTGACATTGCCTGAGCGCCATTTGGGTTTGGTGATGGCGACAGAGTTGACTGATGCGATGGCTCGCTTAGATGTTGCGGCAGATGCTTTGGCCACTACGCCCTTGGGTCAAAAAAGTTCAGATGATTTGAAATCTTGGGACGTTGTATTCGATTCTCCAGAATCTAAGCCTGCTTTAGAAAAATCCTTAGTTGGCAAAACCATTGCCGTTGCCAAGGATGCTGCGTTTTGCTTTATTTACGCCGCCAATATCGACTGTTTAAGGCAGTTGGGAGCACAAATCGTCTATTTTTCGCCTTTGAACGCAGCAGAGTTGCCCGCCTGTGATGCGCTGTGGTTGCCCGGTGGTTACCCCGAGCTGCATGCGCAAACCTTGGCGCGCAACACAACCATGGCGACTAGTATTCGTCAGCATGTCCAAAACAGCAAACCCGTCTGGGCAGAATGTGGCGGCATGATGGCGTTGTTTGACAGCATTGAAACGGTCGATGGCGTGGTTCAT
>JBEGUP010000147.1:0-4890 GCA_041178825.1 Pseudomonadota bacterium
GGCTTTGTAGGCCGCCACGTTTGTGAAAAACTAACCTGTCAAAACATCCACATCACCGTGCCGACGCGCAGGCGCAGCAATGCCCAGTATGTGCAATCGCTACCTATGTTGGATGTTTTGGAGGTCAATATTCACGACCCCGCAGCACTCGCCGCTTTGGTCGCTGGGCACGATGCCGTGGTTAATCTGATTGCTATTTTGCATGGCGACGAAGCTTCGTTTGAACGCACTCATGTTGATTTGCCTAAAAAACTAGCTGCTGCTTGCCAGCAAGCAGGTGTCAAACGTCTCGTTCACGTCAGCGCTCTGGGTGCGAGCTTAGATGCGCCGTCCATGTACCAGCGCAGTAAAGCGCGTGGCGAAGCTGCATTGCAAGCTGCAGGCTTAGACCTCACTATCTTGCGCCCCAGCGTCATTTTCGGTGCGGACGACAAGTTTTTGAACCTGTTCGCCAAGCTGCAAAGCGTGTTTCCCGTCATGCCTTTGGCGGGTGCTGCTACCAAATTTCAGCCGGTGTGGGTGGAAGATGTGGCGCAAGCCGTGGTGAATAGTTTGACGACGCAGTCAACTGCTGCAAACGCAGTGATTGAAGCCTGTGGCCCAGATGTACTGACCTTGAAAGAGCTTGTTCAACTCTCCGCCATCACCGCCGGCATCAACCGTGGTCGTGGTCGCCCAGTTTTGGCTTTGCCACCATTTTTAGGCAAGCTGCAAGCTTTGGCGATGCGCTTGCTGCCGGGCGAGCCTTTGATTAGCCAAGACAATTTGGACTCCATGAAGGTCGACAACGTCGCCAGTGGCAAGCTGCCCGGTTTGCAAGCCTTGGGTGTCAACCCCAGCGCACTTGCCGCCATCGTACCCACCTATTTGGGCAACCGCAGCGTGGTGCGCCAGCAGCTGGCTTTGCGTAAAACAGCAGGTCGGTTTTAGACATTAAAAGGAAAAAGCGTGTTCAAACTCTACATTGGCAATAAAAACTACTCCTCTTGGTCCATGCGCCCGTGGGTGCTGCTCACACAAGCGGGTATTCCGTTTGAAGAAGTGATGGTGCGCTTCGATGCGTTTGATGAGCAATCGCAATTCAAAAAAACAATGGCAAGCATTAGTCCCACAGGCAAAGTGCCAGCCTTGGTTGACACTGCCGTGGATGGCAGTTTGAAAATCTGGGACACCTTGGCCATTGCCGCTTATGTCGCTGAACAGTTTCCCGACAAAAATATCTTGCCCAAAGACAAAGCCGCCCGCGCCATCGCCCGCTCCGTTTGCGCCGAAATGCACTCAGGTTTTACAGGTATACGAAACCATTGCGCCATGAACATCGAAGCCTCGTTGCCCGAAATTGGTCAATTGGTATGGCGTGACCAACCGGCTGTGCGAGCTGACGTCAAACGCATCATCGAATTGTGGGGTGGTTTGCTGGATACCTACAAAGGCCCCATGTTGTTTGGTGATTTTTCAGTCGCCGACGCGTTTTTCGCCCCCGTTTGCATGCGTTTCAACACCTACCAGCTCCCTCTGCCCACCAATATTGCCGCCTATGTCGCCAGAGTCACGGCTTTGCCAAGCGTGCGACAGTGGATTCAAGAGGCTTTGCTGGAAAAAGACTTCGTGGTGATGGATGAGCCTTACAGGGTAAAAGCATAAGCAAACCCGAACCGTAATTCTGTAAACTACGCCCATGCAAATTTACATGGTGGGTGGTGCGGTGCGGGACGCTTTGCTGGGCTTGCCAGTGAAGGACAGAGACTGGGTGGCTGTGGGCGCAACGCCGCAGCAGCTGGTCGATCTGGGCTACTTGCCGGTTGGTAAAGATTTTCCCGTTTTTCTCCACCCCGTCACCAAAGACGAAGTGGCGCTTGCGCGGCAAGAGCGCAAAACAGCGCCTGGCTACCACGGCTTCGCCTTTCATGCCGCACCAGATGTGACGCTGGAGCAAGACTTGTCACGGCGTGATCTTACTATCAATTCCATAGCTGTTCAGGCAGTAAATACGTCGATTAAAAATGGTTTATATGACCAATTTGAGCACATTTTTGCAGAAAATACACCAATTAAGCTGGATAGAACGCAGCTGATAGACCCCTACGGCGGTCTGCGGGATTTGGACGCCAAAGTGCTGCGCCACGTCTCCCCCGCTTTTGCCGAAGACCCCGTGCGGATTCTGCGTTTGGCACGGTTTGCAGCGCGGTTCAGTGACTTTAGCGTTGCGCCTGAGACCATGTCTTTGATGCGGCAAATGGTGCAAAACGGCGAGGTGGATGCCTTGGTGTCCGAACGCGTCTGGCAAGAAATCGCCAAAGGCTTGATGGAAAGTAAGCCCTCGCGCATGTTCGAAGTGCTGCGCGAATGCGGCGCTTTGCAGCGGTTGTTGCCAGAATTAGACCGACTCTGGGGCGTACCCCAGCGTGCCGAATACCACCCCGAAATCGACACCGGCGTACACGCCATGATGGTGCTGGACATGAGCGCGCAGTTGAACTGCAACCTCGCCATCCGCTACGCCTGCCTGTGCCACGACTTCGGCAAAGGTACCACGCCAGCTGACGTACTGCCTCGCCACATCGGCCATGAAGACCGAAGCGTCAAGCTTTTACGCGAAGTGAGTACACGCTTACGTGTGCCAGTGGAATGCAAAGAATTGGCCGAAGTGGTGGCGCGTGAGCATGGTAACATCCACCGAAGTGGCGAATTCAGCGCCGCAGCCATCGTGCGATTGTTAGAACGCTGCGATGCTTTTCGCAAACCCGCTCGCTTTGCCGAAGTGCTGCTGGCTTGCGAATGCGACGCCCGTGGTCGCTTGGGCTTTGAAGATTCGCCTTACCCGCAGCGGCAAAGATTGCTGCAAAGCTTGCAAGCGGCGCAAACCGTGACAGCTGAAAATGCCATTAAAATCGCTATTAATAATATAGCTGTTCAGGCAATAAATACGCCGGCTAGAGGCCAAAATGACACTGTAAATGAGCCCTTAGAAGCAAAAACCGTCTCGGGTAAGCAGATTGGGGAGATGATTCATGCGGCTAGGGTGAAAGCTGTGGAAAAAGAGCTTCAAAACTAAAGAAACCGTCATTTAGCGAACATGCCGTCATTCCCGCGCATGCGGGAATCCACGTATCAGTAGCCATCGATGTAGGCGTTTCAACGCGCCAGCAAAGACCAGCCAGCCTGCTGCGCTCCTAAAAACGTCGCCATGCTGTCAACTTCAGCATCCAGCGCCCGCCTTAAATCAGCCGATACACGGTGATTGCCCACAAGCCCAATGCTCACTTGCAAAGCTGCATCTGCCACAGCCGCATTGCCCCAACCGATGATCTCGTTACGCCACAGCAGGGGTAGCGCGTAATAGCCAAGTTTGCGTTTGGGTGCGGGGGTGTAGGCTTCAAAGCGGTAGTCCCAGCCCCAAAACAAGCTGAAGCGGCGGCGGTCCCAAACGATGGGGTCGAAAGGCGCGAGCAGGCGGGCGGGCTGCTGCGTCGCCATGATGGCATTCTGTTTTGGCAACTTTTCGTTTGCAGGCCAGTACCAGTCAACGCCGTCGATTTCTGCGTGCGCCAGTCGCGTCTTGGCGCGTTGCAGCGCAGCGTTGCGCTGGAGTTTGTGTTGTGGCACGCCACGCATCAGATAGGTGACGAGCTGGCCCAACGATGCGGCAGGCAGCGGGGCGTATTTGTTGACGATCACGTCTATCAAACCGTCAAGTGCGCCACTTGTGTCGACTGCGGGATCAAACTCGGTTGCGGCATCTCGCAAGGCATACACCCGCGTCCCCGCATCGCGCCTAGCCACCCGCAGTTGGCCGTGAAAATGTAGTTTGTCTAGCAGCTTGGTGGTGACATTGGACTGTCCGCCAAACCAGTTGGTCGCCGAGCCGTGGGCAAAGTGTTTATCTGCATCACGCGGATGCACCATGCCGCGCTCACGCACGAATTCAATCAAAGCCACAGCTTGCGTTTTTTCAATCGTGGTGAGTGCCTGCGCTGGTCTGCGCGGGTGCATCAGCGCATGTGTGGCTTTGGGCAAAAAGCCGTAATTGACGAAAAAATCTTCCTCAATCGGCAACTTGGGGTAGTGCTTTTCTAGGTCGCCTGCACAGTAGTTGTTAACGCGGTGGCGCAAAGTTAAGTCTTGTGCCCGCGCTGGAGCGCGTATTGGGTCGGCCTGCACAAAGCCCAAACGTGAAATAGCCCGACCCAGTGTGGTCGGGCTAAACAGGCTGCGGTTTATAGCGAAGTTGCGCAGGTCAAGCAGGGTTGGCATAGGCTGGGCGTCATGTGAAGGGGTCATGGATTCCCGCCTACGCGGGAATGACGGTACTCTCGCCTACGCGGGAATGACGTTACTCACCGCCTTCGCAGGAATAACGAACCTTACAGCTTAAACGGCACCACCAGCTGGCGCTGCTCACCCAAGCCTTCGATACCCAGCGTCACCACATCGCCCTTTTTCAAGAACACGGGTGCGGGTTTGCCATCTTTTTTGATGCCTAAGCCCACGCCCGGTGGTGTGCCTGTGGTGATCACATCTCCTGGCATCAACGTCATGAACTGGCTCAAATAGCTCACAATTTTCGCGCAGCTGAAAATCATGGTTTTGGTGTTGCCAGTTTGAAAGCGCGTGCCGTTCACGTCCAGCCACATACCCAGTTTTTGTGGGTTGGTGATTTCGTCAGTCGTCACCAGCCACGGGCCAATCGGGCCGAAGGTGTCACAACCCTTGCCCTTGTCCCACTGTGGGCCGCGCTCTAATTGGTATTCGCGTTCCGACACGTCGTTGATGGTGCAATAGCCCGCGACGAAGTTGAGCGCCTCCTTTTGTGACACATAGCGTGCTTTGGCACCGATAACGATGCCCAGCTCCACTTCCCAGTCGGTTTTGACCGAGCCTTTAGGCAAC